>CALFVE010000001.1 GCA_937928475.1 uncultured bacterium
TGCGCTGGTTGCACTTGCATCTCCCCGAACGGTTAATCGCCTGGGAGCATGTGCGCTTGCCCTCCGGTAAGGGGGAGGAGGTGCAAGTGGACCGGGCCCGAGACGCCCTGCGCCGCATGCACCCCGCGGATCTGGCGGACATCGCCGAAGAACTGAGTGCTCCCGAGCGGGCTGCCTTCCTCACCGCCATGGATGAAGAAGTCGCCGCCGATGCCATGCAGGAGATGGAGCCGGAGGCGCTGGTGGCCGTAGTCAATGAACTCCCCGACCAGCAGGCCGCGGACCTGATTGACGAAATGGACCCGGACGCCGGGGCCGACCTCCTGGCCGACTTGCCCCAGGAGCGCGCCGATACCCTGCTGAACTTGATGGAGCCGGAAGAGGCCGGGGACCTACGCCGCTTGCTCGCCTACCCGGAAGACTCCGCCGGCGGGTTGATGACCCCCGAGCAGGTCTCGGTGCCTCAGGGCATCACCGCTGCGCAGGCCCTGGAACTGGTCCGGCGCGAGGCCCGCGACATCGAATCGCTTTACTACGTTCACGTGCTCGACCCCGACGGCCGGCTCGTGGGTGTCTTTTCTCTGCGCGAACTCATCATCGCCGATCCCGACGAACTGGTGGACAACCTGATGGTGCGGGAGGTCGTAACCGTCACCCCCGACACCAAGCAGGCCGACGTAGCGCGACTGGTTGCGCGTTACAACCTGCTGGCCGTGCCGGTGGTGGACGAAGAGCGGCGGCTGCTGGGCATCGTTACCGCTGACGACGCCATTGATGTGGTTATCCCCACCTCCTTCAAGAAGCGCATCCCGAAGGCCTTTGCCCATCACTGACCGCATGCCTACTCCGGAGGGCCCCCGGGCGACGAAGGCATAGGCTCCCTTCCCGCTTGGAGTGATTACGCATGCTCCCCTGGCGTCGCGCAACCGGGAAAAGGTGGCGCCGGCTTCTGCTGGTGCTCGCCGTGGTTGGGCCGGGTATCATCACCGCCAACGTAGACAATGACGCCGGCGGCATCGCCGTCTACTCACTGGCCGGTGGCAACCACGGCTTGGCGGCGGTCTGGCCGCTGCTCCCGGTGGGGCTGTTTCTGTTCGTTGTGCAGGAAATCTCGGCGCGTCTGGGGGCGGTAACCGGCAAAGGCCTCGCCGATCTTATCCGAGAGAACTTCGGCCTGAGGTTGACCTTCTGGGTGATGCTCGCCGTCACCTTCATCAATCTCACCAACGGCATGAGCGACTTCGCCGGCGTGGCCTCCGCTGCCGAGATCCTCGGCCTCAGCCGCTACGTGGCGGTGCCGCTGGGGGCGCTGTTAGTGTGGTGGATTGTGGTGAAAGGCTCCTACGCCCGGGTGGAGAAGGTCTTCCTGGGCGCCTGCCTGCTCTACGTAGCCTATCCCATCTCCGCCTTCCTGGCCCGGCCGGATTGGGCCGAGGTCGGCCGGGCCCTGATTGTACCCCGCTGGTCGCCTCACCCCGGCTACGTGATGATGCTAGTCGGCATCGTCGGCACGACCATCGCACCGTGGATGCAGTTCTACCAGCAGGCTGCGGTAGTGGACAAGGGACTCACCGCTAAAGATTACAGGTGGACCCGCCTCGATGTGCTGGTCGGCTGTGTCGCCGCCGTGATCGTCGTCTTCTTCATCGTGGTGACCTGCGCCTCGACTATCTACGCCAGGGGCCTGCGGGTGGAAAGCGTGGAAGACGCTGCCCAGGCACTCTTCCCACTGGCTGGCAGGTACTGCGGCACCCTGTTTGCCCTGGGGCTGCTCAACGCCTCGCTCTTTGCTGCTTGTATCCTGCCCCTGGCCACGGCCTACCAGCTCTCGGAGGGCATGGGCTGGGAGCGCCGACTCGACCGCAGCCTCCAAGAGGCGCCGGAGTTCTACTTCATCTACACCGCCCTCATCGTGTTGAGCGCCGGGCTGGTCCTCATTCCCGGCGCCCCGCTGCTGCAGATCATGTACCTCTCCCAGGTTCTCAACGGCCTGCTGCTTCCCGTCGTCCTGGTGCTGATGCTACTACTCGTCAACCGCGCCGGACTCATGGGCAGGTACGTCAACTCGCCCCTGTACAACTGGCTGGCGTGGGCTTGCGTCCTGCTGGTTTCGGGGCTGGGTCTATGGCTGGGGATCACGACCGTCTTTCCCAGCCTCGGGGGAGGATAAGCCCGCAGCTGTTTCGGGTCCTCTACTGCACCGCAGCCTCGCGCGGCGCCGCCTCTCCCTCCGAGGTTCTTGACTGAAGCGCCTCGTCAATCTGCCAGTTCACGTCGAAAAGACCCGCAATGAGGTGCTGATCGGTGTTGTCGTACTCGTGTGTGCTGGTGTCGTAGATAATGTAATCGGGCAGCAGGTCATACTTGTGGTTGATGGAAAGCCGCTCTCCCCAGGGCTCGCCGCTGAACACCACGAACAAGCGCCGCGGGGCCAACGGGTTGGGATAGCACAAGGCCAGGCCCAGCGTGGGGCCGTGATACAGCCGCCCCCCAATCTGGTAGCGGTGGTCGCCGATCTTGATCGGCAGATGCGAGGCCACCTGCGCTAGGACCGTGTTCGTCTGCGGGGTGCCGAACAGAACGAGATTGTGCTGCTCGATCTGCTCCTTGGTAAGTTCTCGATCAGCCACTAGCGTGGGGCGACCGTCTGCGAAGGCCTCCCAGTCGTCTACCCATTTCTCTGCCTGCGTGCGGAGAGCCTCATCCTGCTGTTCGTTGCCCGCCGTGCCCACTACCAGCAGGAAAGCCGTGTTGAACGCCTGCGCCAACGGTCCACACAGGCCCGGACGCTTGCGGCACCAGCCGCCGGCCCCCGTGGCCTCCCCCAGGCGAGTCCAGGAGAATCCTCCGCCCTGGGGGTGAGCCATCTGCACCTGTCCGCCGACCCTGATTTGCACGTTCGCTTTCCCCACCAGGGGCGCCAGACGCAGATTTAGGTTCAGCGAGCCCAGGTTGCCTACCTTGGCTTCTATCACGGAGCCGTCGGCGCTAACTTCCACTTCCGCCGTGCCTGGTTCGCCCCACTTGAGGAAGGTATTCCCCGTCACCCAGAAGGCCGCCGCATAGTCCAAAGAGTAAGCCTTGAGCGAGACGTGACGAGGCGACGGGTTCAGCCGGTGCTTGATCATAAACTCCCAGGAGCGACGGTAAGTCTCCGGCTCCCAGTAGATGTAGTGGCTCGCGCCCTCGTGCTCCAGGTACTCGACGGGGATGCCCAGTTCCTGCAGCCGTGCCACCATCAGACGCGACTGCTCGGTGGGAATCAAACTGTCCGCCCCCCCGTGCTGCACAAAGATCGGCGTGTTGCGCAGGTTCTCAGCGAGGTCAATCGGATTGTCCCGACAGTTCAGCCACAGTTTCCAGACGGGCATCTTACTGCGGTCCCAGCCCCACCAGCGGGGCATGTCAGTGTGCCCGGCGATGGGCGCGATCGCCGCGAAGAGGCCGGGATAATGCGCCGCGAGGTGCCAGACCCCCCGGCCGCCCATCGAAACCCCGCTCAGGTACAGGCGCTGGTCGTCTACGGGAAACAGTGATTGCACCTCGCGAATCGTTGCCAGCACGTCCACCTCGCCGACGTTCTGGAAGTCGCTGTTGCGCCGGCCGTAGGGGATCAGCAGCATGGCCCCCAGTTCCCCGGCTATGCGGCATTCTGTCTCGGTGAGGATCCAGGGATCGAGAATACTGGTCGTAGGCACGTATCCGTGCAAGAAGACAATCAGTGGATACTTCTTCTTCTCGTCGTAGTCTGGGGGGAGGTAGAGGTGATAGGGCTGTGCCGAGCCGTCGTTGGCCGCGAGGTAGGCCATCTCGGTGAGCTTGCCGGGAGTGGGGGAGAAGGCCTGCCCTTTCGCCAGTTGGTCGAGAAGCCGCAATCCCTCCTCAGCGAAGGGGGCCGGATCAAACCATCGCTGGCGCTGGGCCAGCCGTGCTTTCCGCAGTTGCAGGCAAGCGAGCGGATAGTTGATGCGGTAGGCCCGGCTGGGCGCGGGGGGAACGGCAGAGGCGGCCTCCAGCTGCGCCGCCAATTGTGCCACCGCCGGTAGGTCCGGTGGTAAAACCTGAGCGCGAATTGCAGAGGGGAGGAGAACCATCAGAAGAGAGAGAAGAGGAGTCACCGACCTTTTCATACCGGTGTGCTTCCCTTCCGAGCAGGGCAACTCCTTCTGGTTTGCAGAAGTACGCGAGTAGACGGTCGCGACGGGCGGGAGGACAGTGCCATGGCCGGCGACGACGATATCCTGGAGATAACCTGGGACGACCTGCGGGAACTCCCTGCGGGCCCGGAGCAGTTCCCCTCCGTAGACGCTGCGGCTGCGGAGGTGGCTGCGAGTCCGGGTCCCTGGGTAGACCTCACGGCCGTCTGCGCCCGTACGCGGCAAGGCTTCCAGGTGCGCTTCCAGCAGGAGGCGCCGGGCGTCTACTCCTTCGCTGGGGTCCTCCCGAAGGCTGCGTCCGCGCAGGGTGGCCCGGGAGGTCCCACCGCCAGCCTCGCGCAGGTCAACGCGCGCTTTGACCTGGCCGGTTACCCTGGCTGCCCCCATTGCGGTCTGCCCAGCCTGGTACAATGCGACCGCTGCGGTACCATTATGTGCGGCTCGGCAGTGCACTACGACAAGCGGGGAGCCTGGTGCGTCTGCCCGCAGTGTGGCGGCAAGGGGCAAATCGCCACCGGCTTGCCGGTCACTGTGCAGGGCCGCATGGGAGGCGCGAAGGGCAAACTCCCCAAGGGGCGGTGAGCAGGTCGTCAAACCTCAACCCAGACATGGCGCCGCTGCTTTCCGTCATCGTCGTCAACTACAACGGCGAGCAGTTTTTGCGGGAGTGTCTGGATTCTCTGCGCGCCCAGACTTGCCGCGACCTCGAAGTCATCCTCGTTGACAACGCCTCTACCGACGGCTCGGTCGCGCTGGTTGCTGAGGAATACCCGGAAGTCCGCTTGCTGCGTTTGCCCGAGAATCGGCACTTCTGTGCCGGCAACAATGCGGGCTTGACGCTGGCGCGCGGGCGGTATGTGGCCTTCCTCAACAACGATACGCGCGTGGTGCCCGAGTGGGCGGCGGAGATCGTCCGGGGCTTCGAGGAGTACCCCGAAGCAGGAGCCATCGCCTGCAAACTGGTGCTCGCCGACCAACCCGACAGGCTGGATAATGCCGGCACCGAGTGGCTTTCTGTGCTCATCGGTCACAAGATTGGCTGGCTGCAACCTGCTGCCCAGTTCAATGAGCCGCGCCTGATTTTCGGCTTCTGCGGTGGGGGCTGTGCGCTGCGCCGTGAGGTACTGGAGCAGGTCGGCGGCTTCGACGAGGATTTCGAGAGCCACTACGAGGACGTGGACCTCTCCTTCCGCGTGCAACTCGCCGGTTGGCGCT
>CALFVE010000002.1 GCA_937928475.1 uncultured bacterium
GGACTCAACCCGCAGCCCGAGGCTGAGGAGGTCGCGGTCGCCGAGTTCCTGCCGAGCGCGCTCAAAGTACTGACGCAGCCGGCGGCAGGCGGCGGCGAGGTCGCGTACGGCCAGGAGTTCGCTGGCGGTCAGCACCGACCCGGCGGCGGCCCGGCCCAAGGTGTCATGCTGATCGGTGACGCCGCCGAAGGGGGGCGGCCCCAACGCGGGCGCCGTCAGCAACTCCCGCGCCTCGGTAGTTTCCCGCAGGCGCTCGGCGATCCAGCCGGGTTGCGTACGGGGGCGCAGGTTCAGGCAGCGCTGCCGGCCCAGGCTAGTGGCAGCCTGCGCCGCCAGCAGGGCAAGTACCTTGTCGTATTCAAGTACGCGGAGAGTCCGTGCGTCCATAGGTGGCGGAAGGCGCCGGGCGGTAACCTGTGCCGCCCTTTGCAGCCAAGCAAGAGCCTTGTCCCTAGGCCAGCCCCAACCGTTCGCGATGGAGAGCCAGTGCGTGCTCGAGGTATTGCTCGACCCGTGCTGTCTGTAGGGCATGCCGGGGCGGCGCGGGTGTGTCCTGCTCTTGGAGAGGTTCTCCTAACAACGCCCGCACGGTATCCTCCAGACACAGCGCCAGTGCCTGATAATCATAACCGCCTTCCAGAATCACCTGCATTCGACCCGCGCACACCTGCTCTGCCAACGCTCGGGCCCGCGTCACCAAGTCATAGTAGTCGTCCGCCCGCAGGTTCAGGTCCGTGAGGGGGTCGCGCCAGTGAGCATCATAACCTGCCTCCAGGATCAGCAAGTTGGGCTGGAAGCGCCGGAGCAAGGGTGCGAACAATTCTTCCCACACGCGCAGGTAGTGATCTCCACGCGCCCCGGCTGGCAGAGGCACATTGACATTCAGTCCGAAGCCCGCGTCCACGCCCAGCTCGTCAACGGTGCCCGTGCCCGGAAAGATCTCGCGCTGGTGGATGGACAGATAGAGCACGTCGTCGCGGGCATAGAAGATTTCCTGCAGGCCGTTGCCGTGATGGGCATCGAAATCGTAGATTGCCACTCGCGGCGCTCCGCTCCGGCGGGCGGCTTCGGCGGCCAGCGCGGCATTGTTGAGAAAGCAGAAACCCATGGCGCGCCCGGGCAGAGCATGATGCCCCGGCGGGCGCACCAGGCAAAGCGCCTGCAATCCGGGACTCACGGCCAGCGCCTCGGCGGCGGCGAGGCAGGCGCCGGCTGCCCACCGCGCCACCTCCCAGGTTCGCTCCGTCGCGATAGTATCGGGGTCAAAGGCCTGCTGCTTTCCGGCGGTGGCTTCCAGGTCGTCGAGGTAGCCCTCCTCGTGCACCCAGGCAAGTTGCTCGCGCTCAGCCGGAGAGAAAGCCAGCGGCGCCATCTCGTACCACAGGCCGTTGTCCTCCAGGCGGCACTTGACCGCTCGCAATCGCTCCGCGTTCTCCGGATGCCAGGGAACTCCGTGCTCCAAGAAGCAATCGTCGTAGAGGAGAGCAATCATGACAGCCCCCCGGCGGCCGCTAGCGCCTCCTGCATCGCGGCCAAGCCCCGCGTGGCGTGCTCCACCGGGTCGAGGGAGAAGTCAAAGACCTCGATAGAGGCGTATCCCTGGTAGCCCAGGTCGAGCAGGGCGCGCATGAGGGGCACAAAGTCGGTGTCGCCGAAGCCCGGAGCGCGGCCGTTGCGGTCGTTAAGATGAACGTGGCGCAGCCACGGCCCCACGGCGCGGATGGCGGCGGGCAAGTCAACTTCCATGCGCACGCCGCTGTAGCAGTCAATGATCACGCCCACGTTGGGCCGGCCAATCTCCCGGGCCATGGCGACGGCCTCGGCCGCGGTGAAAAGGAGGCTGTTGTTCGTGGCCGGCGCGAGCGGTTCGAGGCAAAGGGTGAACTCCTCGGCGCCCTCCGTTTCGGCCGCCGCCACCAGGGCCTCCCGGAGCCATTCCCAGGCTTGCTCATAGGTCACGCCCGGCAGGAGCCTGCGCTGCGCCGGCGAGCCAACCACGGCGATCCGTCCTCCGATCTCCACCCCGAACCGCACCAGGTCCTGCAGATAGGCAATGGTGCGCGCACGGACCTCAGGATCGGGGCTAGTCACATGATACCCCTCGGTCTGAGCGAGTAGCCAGTGGAGGCCGGCGACCTCCAGGCCGGTGGCCTGCGCCAGTTCGCGAATGCGCGTCCGGGTCTCGGTGCTGATGTCGTGCACCGAGCGGGCCAGGGTGAAGGGGGCTATCTCGATGGCGGCAAAGCCGATCTCGGCGGCCAACTCAAACTGGCGCTCCAGGGGGAAGTCCTGGAAGATCTCGTTGCAGATGCAGAGTTTCATGCTGTGGCCTCCGCTTTGAAACCGGATAGTTTCGATGCCCCCGTTGCGAGGCCTCACCGGCAGCGTCTTGCGTAGCGCGCAAGAAAGCGCGCAAGAATCGGTGTTCTCCACACCCGCTGGATTTAGTACACCTCTTAGAGGCGGCAAGGGGTGTCCGCAGTAAGCCAGCGAGCCCCCGCATACCGGCTCAGGGACCTACTTTCGCGCCTTGGACGCGAAATCCTGCGCAAGAGAAAGCGAGAGGGCGGAGGCCGGTTGTGGATCGCTGGTTCCTTGCGGCGGCCCCGGGTTCCCCGTATAATGGCCGCAGGGCGCACTGTAAGCCGCCGGGGGGAGGCCGGTCTATGTCCAACCGCACCGCCAGAGTCGAGCGCAAGACGAAGGAGACCAGCGTCACCCTCGAAGTCAATCTCGAGGGAACCGGCCGGTTCGAGATCAACACCGGCATCGGGTTCTTTGACCACATGCTCAGTCACCTGGCGAAACACGGCAAGTTTGACCTGAGCGTGGCGGCGACCGGCGACCTGCAGGTGGATCAGCACCACACGGTGGAAGACGTAGGGATCGTGTTGGGCCAGGCGCTGGCCCAAGCGGTCGGCGATAAGCGCGGCCTGGCCCGGTTCGGGGAGGCTTCCGCTCCCATGGACGAGGCCCTGGTGACGGCGGTCATTGACTTCGGCGGCCGTCCCCACCTGGAGTACGGCTTGCAGATTCCGGCCGAGAAGGTAGGCGACTTCGACACCGAACTGACCCGGGAGTTTTTCCTGGCCCTGGTGAGCAACGCGGGGATGAACCTGCACCTGACCCAGCAGGCGGGGGTGAACTCGCACCATATCATCGAGGCGGCCTTCAAGGCCTTCGCCCGCGCCCTTGACCAGGCCACCCGGATTGACCCCAGAGTCGTGGACGTGCCCTCGACGAAGGGGAGGCTATGAGCGTGCTCTACCACCACTCTACATCGAGGCCGAACGGGTGAAAACTGCGCTCCACACTGTCTCCTACGCCGGAGTTTGGCCCGGGCAGGCCCGCTTGGACCTGCCCCAGGTGATCGAGCGCGCCGCCCGCTTGGGCTACCAGGGCCTGATGGTCATGGCCAAGCGCCCGCACCTGTCGGTGCTGGACGCCTCGCCGCAGGTAATCAGTCGGCTGCGGGGATTGGCGGAAGACCACGGGATCGCTCTGGCCTGCCTGGCCGGGTACACCAACTTCACCGCCGACGCCGCCCATCCCGACATCCCCCTGGCGGAGATGCAGATCGCCTACGTCACCGAACTGGCGCGCCTGGGGCAGGCCCTGGGGGCGCAGATCCTCCGCGTCTTCACTGCTTATGAGGACCCTGCCCTCAGCCTGGCGCAGGTCCGTGAGCGCTGCGTGAGCGCTCTGCGGGAATGCGCGCGGCGGGCTGGCGACTTCGGCTGCGTGATTGCAGTGCAGAATCATCACGACTTTGCCTGCCACTACCAGACCATGCACGATCTGTTGCTGGAGATCGCGGAGCCCAACTGCCGCGCGGCCTTCGACGCCTGGGCGCCCGCCTTGCAGGGCGACGACCTCGCGGCCGCGGCTCGCCTGATGGCGCCGCTCACCGTCTGGACGACCTGCGCCGACTATGTTTACCGCCCCCGCTTTCGGTATGAGCCGGCGCTGGTCAACTACCAGCCGCAGCCGGCAGTGGTGCAGGCGGTACCGATGGGGGAAGGCATGGTGGACTACCCGGCCTTCCTGGGAGCGCTGAAGGCCAGCGGCTACGACGGCTGGGTGGCGTACGAGATGTGTTCGCCTCTCCAGGGTGGCGGTAGCCTCGAGAACCTCGACCGCGGCGCCGCCCGCTTCCTGGAGTACGTCCGACCCTGGCTGTAGGATCGTACTCTCATTCAGCCTCTCCCCCGGTGCTGCTCCCCTTGCGCTTCGGTCGTGCTTCCGTTGTGCTATACTACCTCCCGAGGTGAGAATTCTTGATCGCACTCATTGACTACGGCATGGGCAATCTGGGCAGCGTGGAGAAAGCGCTGCGGGCGGTGGGGGCGGAGGTGCGCATCACCGCCGATCCGCGCGTGCTGGAGCAGGCCAGCGGCCTGGTTCTGCCCGGGGTGGGCGCCTTTGACGATTGCCTCGCCGGCCTGGAGGCGCACGGGCTGGTGGGGCCGCTCAAGGACTTGCTGGCGGCCGGCAAGCCGTTCCTGGGCATCTGCCTAGGCTTGCAGGTGCTCTTCGAGCGCTCCGAGGAGGGCGAGAAACCTGGCCTGGGCATCTTCGCGGGCCGCGTGGAGCGCTTCCGGCACGGCTTGAAGATCCCCCAGATCGGCTGGAACCAGGTTATGTTCCGCCAGCCAGCCCCGCATCTCGCCGGCATCCCCGACGGCTCCTGGTTTTATTTCGTGCACTCTTATTACGTGGTCCCCGAGGACCCGACCATCATCGCCACCACCACCGAGTACGGCTATGAGTTTTGCAGCGCGATCTGGAAGGACAATATCTTCGCCTGCCAGTACCACCCGGAGAAGAGCCAGGACGTGGGCCTGAGGCTGCTGGGAAACTTTAGAGAATTGACGGGGCGGTAGTGGCGTCCCGTGGAGGGTTTCCGGCTGCGTGCTTGAGCCTGCGACGAGGACTGGCGGGCGCTGGGTTAGTTCGCTGGTACCACATGACGAATCGCCTGCCTCGGCCAGGAGAGGACGAACCCGCGCCGACGCCGGGGGAACTGGCGGTGCTGCTCTGGCGCGCGGTCCGGCCGGTCGTGCGGCGCCTGCTCTGGGCCTTAGCCGCGGGCTTTTTCATTCTGGGCTTCGCGGCCCTCATTTTGCACTGCGGACACTGAATCGGAGCAACCCGACGGAGCGGCCTCCTCGTTCTCTGCCAAGAGAAGCCGGACGAGTTGCCTGCTGCCGGCATTCTGGGAAAACGAAGAGCCTGCTAGCGCGGGCCATTTGCGGGTCTCTGGCGGGTCTGCGAACTCTCAGAGGTCGTCTCCCGAGGCAGAGACCGGGCATGTGCTGAGGCCCCGGGCCGTGTCTCCGCCCAGGCGGACGCCATCATGGCTTCATCTTTCTCCAATTCCGACCGCGGGTTGCGGCTGGTGCTGCGCGCTCTGCGCTACCGCAACTACCGCCTGTTTTTTGCCGGCCAGGGCATCTCGCTCATCGGCACTTGGATGCAGCGGCTCGCCATGTCCTGGCTCATCTACCGACTGACCGGCTCTCCCTTCCTGCTGGGCTTCGTCGGGTTCATGAGCACGATCCCCACTTTTCTGGTCTGGCCCTTTGCGGGGGTGCTCCTGGATCGCTGGTCCAAGCACCGCGTAATCGTGATCACGCAGGTGTTGGCCATGCTCCAGGCTCTGGTGCTGGCTGGGCTGCTGCTGGGTGGATTGCTGACCGAGAGCAATGCGGCGTGGATCGTAATTGCACTTAGCGTCTTTCTGGGAGTCGTGGGCGCCTTTGACATGCCTGCGCGCCAGTCGTTCATCGTGGAGATGGTGGAGGACCGCAACGACCTGGGCAACGCCATTGCTCTCAACTCCTCCCTGTTCAACGGCGCCCGCCTCATCGGCCCCCCGGTCGCCGGCGTACTGGTAGCCGCCGTGGGCGAGGGCTGGTGCTTCCTGCTCAACGGGGTAAGTTACCTGGCTGTGATTGCTGCTCTGCTCCTGATGCGGGTGCCTCAACGCCTGCGAGCGAAGCCGCCCCGCCATGTACTGCACGAACTAGCCGAGGGCGTGCGCTATGCCTTCGGTTTTCCGCCCATTCGCTCCCTTCTGCTGCTGATCGCCTTCAACAGCCTGGTGGCGATGCCTTACGCGGTGCTCATGCCGGTGTTCAGCAAGGACATCTTTCACGGCGACGCACAACTGCTAGGCATGCTGATGGCTGCGGCCGGGGTGGGCGCGTTGGGTGGGGCCGCCTACCTCGCCTCTCGCCGAGGAGTGCTCGGTCTGGGGCGGCTGATTGCGGTTGCCACCTGCGTCTTTGGCCTGGGGCTGGTGGGGTTCTCGCAGACCACCAATCGCTGGGTGGCGCTGCCCTTGCTGGCCCTGGTGGGTTGGGGGATGATGGTACAGATGGCCTCGTCCAATACCGTCCTGCAGACTCTGGTGGACGACGACAAGCGCGGGCGGGTGATGAGTTTCTACGCGATGACCTTCGCCGGGATGGCCCCCTTCGGCAGCCTAGCCGCCGGCGCGCTGGGGAACGCCCTGGGTGCTCCTCGGACCGTGCTGATCAGCGGCCTGGCCGGACTTCTGGCCGCTGCGGTCTTCGCCTGGTACTTGCCGCATCTGCAGCGCTTGGCCAGGCCGGTTTACCTGGCTCGAGGCGTGCTCCCGGGAGTTGTGGGAGACATGACCGGCCAAGCCCAAGTTTCCCCTCCGCCGGCGGAGGACCCGGACGAGGAGGCCTGAACTCGGGAGGCTCTCCAGCTTCTCCATGCACAGGTGAGGCCCATGATCATCCTCCCCGCCATAGACATATCCGAGGGCCAGGTGGTGCGCCTGCGGCAGGGGGACATGGCCCGCAAGACCGTGTACGCGGCTGACCCGGCCGCGCAGGCGCGTGCCTGGGAGGAACAAGGCGCCCAGGCCCTGCATGTGGTAGACCTGGACGGGGCGATCGCCGGCGAGCCGCGCAACTTGCCCGCTGTGGAGAAGATTGTGGAAACAGTGGGGATCCCCTGTGAACTGGGTGGGGGCTTGCGCACGGCGGAGCAAGTAGCCGCGGTTCTCGACCGAGGCGTGCGCTGGGCGATCATGGGCACCAGTGCCCTACGCAACCGCCCGGAACTGGAGGCGGCCCTGGCCCGCTTCGGTGAGCGGGTGATCGTGGGGATTGACGCTCGCGACGGCTTGGTGGCCCTGGAGGGGTGGGTGGAGGCCTCGTCGGTCAGCGCCTATGAACTGGCGTGGGAGGTGGAGCGCCTGGGCGTCCGGCGGATCATTTTCACGGACATCGCGAGCGACGGGATGATGGCGGGGCCGAACCTGGCGGCGCTGCGGCGCATGTGCGAGGCGGTGCGCGTGCCGGTCATCGCCTCCGGCGGGGTTACGACGGTCGCAGACGTGCGGGCGCTGCGCGAGTTGGAGCCGCTGGGCCTGGCCGGGTGCATCATCGGCCGGGCGCTGTACGACGGCACGATCACCCTACCCGAGGCGCTAGCGGTGGCGGGAGGCTAGGGCGGCCGGGGGCCTCCCCGCTGCGACCGGCGTACTCGGCTCTCCTGCCGCCCTGCTCACTGCCCGCCAGTCGTCGGCAGCGGCGGCGCGCGGAAGGTGAGACCCTCCACCGGCAGGCCGAACTCATCCCCCAGCCGCAGATAGAAGTTCCAGCCCTCGTGGCCGTGACAGAGTTTGCACAGCACGGGGTTGGCGCCCTTCTTCAGTTGCACCTGCACCCGATCCTGATCCGGCGCGTCCCCGCGGTAGTCGGGCTGGCGCAAGACCAGCGCTCCGTTCACCCAGATCGCTAGCCGCTCGTTGCACCCGGTGTACAGGGTAACGGTACAATCCCGATCGGCGATGATCTCGGTGTAGGCATAGGCGCAGACGGCCTTGTTCGGCTCGAAGAGCCCCAGCAGGTCTATGGGACGGGAGGCAACGGCGGGCGCTCCCTCCGGCTGCACGCGCTTCCAGGCGATGCGCGCGCCCTCCACGCCCTCGTAGGTGGCAGCCAAGTCCACCTTGTGCTCCGGCGGGTAGACGGTATTGAAGCCGGCGCCCCGGACGTTAGGGAAGGGGCCGACCACCAGCCAGTCCTGCGCGTAGTCGCGCGGCCTGTTCGCGGCGGCGGTGATCTTCTCCAGCGCCTCCTGAGCCCGCCGGGCCCGCTCGGGGAGGGCTTGCAGGTCCGGGGGCGTCGCAGTGAGGGGAATTACCCACGCGGATTCCGCGCCCACCCGCACTTGCTTCAGCGGCAGGGGCACTGGCTCCCCGTTGCGCACCACCACCGGCTGCTCCCGCCAGCCGGAGACCAGGAGACACGTGGCCAGGTCGGGGCCGGTCTGGTCCGCCTTGGTGGCGTAGTCCACGGTCAGACGATTCTCGCGAGGAACGGCGATGACGCGGGTCATGCTCAGGCGACCGTCCGCCCGAATTGCGGCCCCTCCCGGGAGCGTCATACTCCACAGGATAGGGTCAGGAAGCGGATTGTGGCCGGCGTAGGTACCGGTGATTGGCTCGGTCTGGAGGAAGGCCGTGTGGAAGGGCTCGCAGGTTAGGGTGGCCCCGTTCTTCTCCAGGCGACCACTGGTGCCTTGCTGGGCCAGGGTGCTGTCGCGGTCCAGGCCGGGCGGCAGATAGGGCCAGGCTCCGTTCACTCGCCGATAGGGGAAGCACTGGTCGGTGGGCACGCTGCGGTTCCAGTCTCCGCCGTAGTCGGTGCGGTAGCCGCATTCCAGCGTGTCGCCGCCGCTCTTATAGGTCACGTGGAGGGTCTTGGTCTCCGCCTCGTAGCGCGTCTCCAGTTGGGCCTGGCGCAGGTGCCGGCTGAAGTCTGCCAGACTGGGGTACTCGCTTACGTCGCCGACCTCAATCACGAAGCCGTTGTAGGCCTCGTCAATGGCCTGCCAGTCCGCCTGGTCCGGGTTTAGGGGCGCGTCTTGCTTCCGGTTGAAGGACTCGATCAGCAGGGCAATCTTGGCTTTCCCGCCGCCCTCGGGCTCCTGCTCCGGCCCCTCGGTGATCAGCACCTCGTCGCTTCGCCCCAGATCGGTGGCCGGCAGGGGGATGATTCCCACGTAACTGACGCCGTCGTGAATCACAATGCGCTGTCCGGCCTTGACCGAGCGGGGCAGTGCCATCACCGGCTGGTCGTCCACGAACAGTCTCCAGGTGGGCGGCTGCTGGAAGTTGAGAATCCCCAAAGTGAGTTGCAGGCTGCGGATCTCCTCCGGGGGCTTCCAGGCCGGGTGCTCCAGTTTGGGCAGGGGGCTGGCCAGGAACAGGAGTTTGTTCTTGTGCTGGAGGGTGGCCGTGCTTCCGCCCTGCATGGCCATGCCACCGCCGGAGGTTTTGAGCAGATTGGTTTCGTTCAGTCCGTAACGCCCGATCAGGGTGCCGACCTCGTCCAGCCGCTCCACCGGCTGGTCCTGCCGGCGCCACTGTACCATCATGGGCACGGATTCGTTCCTCGACACGTCCAGGGAGGCCACGCCGTAGTGGCGTCCCAGGTAGGTGCGCCGCCACAGTGGCGTTGCCGCAAAGTTGCCCCACACCTTATAGGTGTTGGTCATCTCGAAGGGGAGCGGCTTTTCGTCCACGGTGTAGGCGACGAACTCCGGCGCCCAGGGAGCGGGCAGGGTCTGCAGCGCCACTCGTCCCGGCGGGAAGTCGTGGCCCCAGATCGAGATGCCGAGCGTATCCTCGTTGCCGATATCGTGCAGCGCCCCACCGTGGGAGAGGGTGTGCATGATGTGGCAGAGGCCGTCCTGCTTCACGAGCAGGTGGGCCAGGCTGGTGCGCGTCGAGGAGGAAATGAAGCGGCGCAGGCCGGGGTGCCAAGAAGAAGTCAACTCATCCACCGACTTGGCGAGAATGCTGCGCCCCATCATCCGGTCCAGTTGGCTGGGGCCGAAGTCGGCGAACATCTTCTGGCCGGAGAGGGTGATAGCGAAATAATAGTGGTCAATGGACTCTTGCGTGGAGCCGTCGAACCAGCACCACAGGCGCAGGGGGAAGTTCTCGAGGCCGTGGCGGCCGTCGGCCATGGCATACTCCGAGCCGACGAAGGCTCCGCCCAGCAGCGCGCCCATCGCCGAGGTATGGTTGAAGTTCATGGTGCTGATGTTGTACATGTACCCGTCGCGGAAAAACGAGGTTCGTCCCCGCCAGTCCCCGGTCTCCTGCCAGTACTTTTCATTTTCCTGGCTCTGAGGATGGAAGAACACGTCGGTAGGTAGGTCGGGCATCAGCCAGGCGAGCCAGTACTGGCGGAGGTAGTCGAGGACAAAGGCGGGCAGGGCCTCGCGGTACAGGTACAGCAGGAGCAGGTCGCTCTGGATGTCCCAGCCCTTCCAGTAGCGGGGCGCGGTGGTCAAGATGTCCATAATCACGCGGCGGTAGCGGGCCGGGTCCCCCGAGACCAGGCCGCTCTCCCACTGGCTGATGGTGCTGCCGCCCAACTCGTGCAGTTGCTTGACCCGCTCCCACTGCCAATCCGGCATCCAGGCCGGCTGTCGGAAGGCGAGACGTTGCGCGAGGTCCTGCAGTTGTGCTTCGCTGGGCAGGACTGCGGTGGGCGTGCCTCCGCTGCCCTCCGCGATAAGTCGTGAAGCGAGGGCAGTAAGGTCGGTGGCGGGAGGGAGGCTGACCGGCGCCGAGGTACCCGGGCGGAAGGTGACCACCAGTCGGGGGTTGGCGAAAGTCAAACCGTGGCCGCCGGTGGGGACGGCCCACTCGTAGGCGTCCCACCAGTCCCGGTAGCGCATGTCATAGGTCTCCAGTTTGCGCAGCAGGAAGCCGTGCTCCTCCAGGGCGCGCAGGCGCTCGCCTAGCGAGGCGCCGAAGGAGGCATTGGTGGCGGCAGGGGTTACGTCTATCCGCGCTTCCCGCTGGTAGACCGAGAGTTCGGCGGGAGCAAAGGGCTTAGGAAAGCGGTCCTTTTCGGGATCGGAAGCGCCCCAGCGGGCCCAGTAGCCGGCGCCGTTTATGTAGGCGTTGAAGGTGGGGCCGGATTCAGCGTCGGCGTGCCAGGGCTTGCGCAGCGCCCAGGCGACCACATGCCAGTTGGGAGGATTCTCCCGCCACTTCTTTTCCCCGAGGCCGGTGCGGCAGATGTAGCCGCTGGGGTTGATCTCATAGTCGGCGAAGTCTAAGACGACTTCCACCTTGGCCAGAGCGAGGCCCTCCGCTAGCCGGGCCGCGATCTGCTCGGCGGCGCCGGGGAAGCGCAGCAGCACCGAGCGCTGGGCGGCGTCCACGGTTCGGGCGCCTGGGAAGCACTTGTCCCAGTCGCGGCCATCCATTCCGGCGTTCTCGGCCTGGTCACAGACCAGCGTCGTTCCCTGGGCCCAGGCCCAGGTCAAGGGAAGCATCACAAGCAGGGACAGCAGCGCAGGTAGAGCGGCGAGTCTTGACATGGCGACCTCCGCAGGGGACTGGATTATCCGCATCCGTGTACATCTTTCGTTTGCCGCCGCCGCGGAACCTCCCCTGGCCGGCGACGGCAGCCTCCCAAGCAGGCTATCAGTGAGGCCAGGGCGAACAGTAGCCTGCTGAAGGTCGGGTGCCCTCCGCCAAGGCTGGACGCTATCCTCTGCCTGGGAGTACGCTATGACCTCTCGCCAGCGCCTGCTGACCGCCATCCGCTGCCAGGAGCCGGACCGCGTGCCGGTGCACGTTTGGGGTGTGCCGGCCTGGAATCAGGAGTGGGTGGAGAGCCGCGATCCCAGTTACCGCCCCGTCATCGAGGCAGTCGCCGAGCACGGGGATTACCTGGAGATCTGGGGCGTGCCCGCGGGGCCTCTGCTCACCCAGGGTACCGACTGGCAAGCGGTAGAAGAGCAGGAGGTGGATGTGGACTGGACCGACCGAGTCTCCGTGCTTGACACTCCTCGGGGGCCGTTGCGTTCGGTATACCGCCTGAGCCGGCGGGGTCTGCCCGGAATGCAGCAGGAGTACCCGGTCAAGACGCCGGAGGAGGTCGAGAAGGCCTTGTCCCTGCCGTATGTGCCCCCGCGGCCGGACTGCGCCCGCTTCTTTGAAATGGAGCGTCAGATCGGCGAGCGGGGCCTGGTCATGGTGGGCCTGCTGAATCCTATCTACCTGGTGCAACTCTTGCTGGGCTCCGAGCGGCTGGCTCTGTGGAGCGTGGAGCGGCGCGACCTGATCCTGCTGCTCCTGGAGACCTTTACCCAGCGGATGGAAGACCTGGTGCGTTATCTCCTGACCCAGGGCGTGGGGCCGGTTTTCCACCTGACCGGCGCGGAACTGGCCGTCCCCCCGCTGCATTCCCCGGCCGACTTCCGAGCCTTCCTGGTGGACTTCGAGCCGCGCTTCCTGCGTCCGGTGCAGGAAGCCGGCGGCCTGTGGCACGTGCACTGCCACGGCTCGGTGCGGCGGGTGCTCGACGGCTTTCTCGCGTTGGGCATCAACTGCTTGCACCCGGTGGAAGCGCCGCCCACCGGCGATACGCCCCTGGCGGAGGCCAAGCAGAAACTGCGCGGCCGTATCTGCATTGACGGCAATATCCAGTACGACGACCTCTGGCGGCTGCCCGAGGATCGCTTCCGCGCGCTGGTGCGGGAGGTCCTGGCGATTGCAGCCCCTGGCGGCGGGTTTATCCTGGATGTAACCGCCTCGCCCTATGAACCCGCGCTCTCCGCCCAGGCGGCGCGCAACTACGTAGCGCTGGTAGAAAAGGGCGCGCGCTGGGGATACTGACCGCCCGCCCGCTTGGGCTTGCGGCACGTATAACGGGCGACGCCTACAATTTGATGACCGCGACGCCGTAGACCGGTAACGTCAGAGTCTCCCCTGTCTGCTCACCGGTGAGCAAATCGGTCCCGCCTGCCGGCACCTTCACCGTCTGCGCCGACTCGGTATGATTCACTAGGAATAACAGCCGCTTACCGTGGCCGGAGCGGATCGAGACCTCCACCCCGGGCGGCGGCTGCACCAGCGGTTTGACCCCCGCGCTTTCCAGCAGCAGCGCGATCAGGGCGTCGTAGAACTCCGGCTCGCGGACGACTGTGCCCACGTAGTAGGCCGTGCCGCCGCAGAAGCGGTGGCGGGTGACGGCCGCGAAGGGCCGCAAGTACCACTCGTCGTAGCCGGCGAGAACCTCCGCGCCTTGCGGCGTCACCCAGTCCACGTACTGCGTGGCGGTGAACTGGTTTGCCGCGTGGGGCAGGCTGCCCGCTTGCCCTTCCTCCGCCGGCCGCCAGTCCAGCCGGAACTCGACGCCCTCCGGCACTGCCTCGTAGTCCTCGATGGTGATCCCCAGCATCTCGGAGAGCAGCCCCGGCAAGGTGCGCGCATGACACAGCCCGGTGTCATCCTTCACCCCGGTGCGACAGTCGGCCAGCAGCACGCCCCCGGCCTCGACGTAGGCGATGAGCCGGCGGGCAACCTGATCGGGCAGCACGTGCAGTTCCGGAGCCAGCACCAGGCGATAGCGGCGGAGGTCCTCGGTGGGCCGAACCAGGTCCACGTTGACCCCCGCCCGGAAGAGGGCGTTATAGTACCGCTGCATGGCGGCGGTATATGAGTTTCCGGCAAAGCCGGGCTGGATACGCAGCGCCCAGAGGCTGTCGTAGTCGTAGATGATCGCCACCTGCGGCTCTACCGTGGTGCCCTCCAGTTCCGGCGCCAGGCGATGGTACTCCTGTGCGGTCTGGGCGGCTTCCTGATAGCGGCGCAGGCCCCGGCCGTCGTGACCGAGCAGGCCGTGCCAGTACTGCTCGCGCCCGGCGGTGCAGGTGCGCCAGCGGAACCAGAGGTTGCCCTCGGCCCCGTGGGCGAGTTGTTGGTAGGCGACCTTGCGCAGTTCCCCCGGGCGCGGATTGCGACCGAAGACTCCCCAGCCGCCCGGCCCGGCGGTCTGCTCCATGATCCAGAAGTTGCGGCGCTTCAGCCCGCGCATGAGATCGGCCGCCGCCGAAGCAGCGTAGGGGACTTCCGGCTTGCCCCACACGGGGTAATTGTCCCAGGAGACAAAATCCAGGTCCTCGGCCAGGTCGTAGTAGTTGAGTTCCGGGAACAGGCCCATGAAGTTGTGCGTGACGAAGTGCCGAGGGCAGACCGCCCGCAGGAGGCGCACCTGGTCGCGCTGGAAGCGTACATTCAGCCAGGAGAAGTAGCGCTGCCAGTCTAGGCACGCGCTGGGATTGTGCCCCTCGGGATTGTCGGGAATCACGATTTCGTCCCAGCGGGTGACGCGGTGGCCCCAGAAATGCGTACCCCAGGCTCGGTTGAGTTCCTCGAGGCTGCCGTACTTGCGGCGCAGCCAGTCCTGGAAGTCGGCTCGGCAGGTGGGGCAATAGCAGAAGGGATGGCCGAATTCGTTGTCGGTTTGCCAGCCGATCACGTTAGGCGTGTCCGCGAAGTGCTCGGCCATGGCGCGGGTGATGCGCTCGGAAAGCAGGCGATAGGTGCCGGAGGTGAAGCAATTGTTCTTGCGGACGCCCCAGGTCAGGCGGGTTCCGTCCTTCTGCAGAGCCATGACTTCCGGATACTTGCGCGGCACCCAAGCGGGCATGGCGGCGGTGGGCGTGCAGAGAATCGCCGAGATGCCGTGCGCGGCGAGGATTCCCAGGGCTTCATCCAGCCAGCCGAACTCGAAACGTCCTTCCTCCGGCTCCATGAAGATCCAAGCGAACTCGGCCAAGCGGACGACGTTGAAGCCGGCCTCCTGCATCATACGCGCGTCGGTCTCCTAGCGCTCGCGCGGCCAGTGCTCGGGGTAGTAGTCCACGCCTACGTACATCGGTAGCCTCCCAGCAGGCAGAGATGGTTTGGGTCGGCGGCGTACGTTCCCCGGCGCCGAGGGGAATCCCTGCGGGGGAAGGGGGAACGTGGAAGGTCGAAGGTGGGAGGTGGAAGGCGGCCGGCGAGGGTGAGGGCCAGGCGGGTTTATACCTGCTCTCGCCTCGCCGGGGATGGTGGCGGCGGCCGCACCGTTGGGGGAAAGCGATCCCTGCGCGCAAGGAAACCCGCTTCCCGGGGTGGAATGATAAACCACCATGCCCGCCCCGCGAATCGGTTTCACCCTCCTCGAGATCCTGGTGGTCATCGCCATCATCGCGATCCTGGCAGGCATTCTCTTCCCGGTTTTCGCCGGGGTGCGGGCGAGCGGATACAAGGTCGCCTGCCTCTCCAACGTCCGGCAACTGCTTCAGGCAGCAGGGATGTATGCGAGCGACAATGACCGCCGGCTGGTGCCTGCGCGCCTTTACCTGGGCGGCCCCGACCTGGGCAAGACCTGGTGTGTGCTGCTCCGGCCCTATCTGGGCGATGAGCGCATCCTGACCTGCCCGGCGGATCCGACCCCGCAAATGGTGAGCAACAGCACTGACCTCCCTCACAGTTACGGGATCAACTATGACTTGACCTACGTCACGGGCTTCGGGGGGAGCAATATTTCCTGGAGTATGGCGGCGATCCCGCGCACCGCCGACCTGGTGCTCTTCTTCGACATGAAAAGCAGCGTCGGCGCGATGGGCTCGGGCTACAGCGCCCACCGCATCTCCCGGGTGGAGGCGCGACACCACAACAAGGCTACCGTCGGTTTTCTCGACGGCCACGCCAAGCCGCTGGCCCCCCGGGAGATAGACGCGGCCAAGTTCTGGAGCCCAACGGCGCCGTGAGGCTTCGCTACCGCGAGTGACGACCGATCGTTGATGATTCCCGCGCGCAGCGGGGATCGGTCGTGCTGGGGACCTAAGCAGCAAGCGGGGTAAGACCCACGCGATACCTGTAAGTACTCGGGCGCTGTTGCCCGCGGCGGAGGGATACCGGTTTGGGCGTCGAATCCGACGGCGACGCGCATGGGGCAAGCACAATCAGGAGGACTACATGGCTGCCGACCGCGAGGACATTCATCTCAACTATTCGCCGCCCGAGTGGAGCGAATACCACAACTATCCCCAGTGGCTCAAAGACCGTTTGGAGTGGGCCATGGGCCTGAAGTTCGGGCTCTTCGTGCACTGGGGAATCTACTCGCAGTGGGGCTGCATCGAATCCTGGCCGCTGGTGGAGGCGGATACCTGGGCGCGGCCCGATGATCTGCCTGCCTGGATCGAACGCGGCAAGGACTTGGAGCGCTTCCGCCGCGACTACTGGGCGCTGAACCGGACTTTCAATCCCACGGAGTTCAGCCCGGAGCAGTGGGCCGAGGCCGCCGCTTACGCCGGGATGAAGTACCTCTGCTTCACCACCAAGCACCACGACGGCTTCTGTATGTTCGACACGCGGACGACCGACTACAAGATCACCGGTCCCGACTGCCCCTTCCATACCCACCCACGGGCGAACGTGACGCGGGAGGTCTTCAACACCTTTCGGGCGCGGGATTTCGGCATCTGGTGCTACTTCTCCAAGTCTGACTGGCACTGTCCCTGGTACTGGGATCCGGCCCGCCCGGCGCCGGACCGCAATCCCAACTACGACACCGCCGCCGAGCCGGAGCGCTGGGAGAAGTTCCGCCGCTTCGTGTATGACCAGATCGAGGAATTGATGACCGGCTACGGGCCTATAGACTGCCTGTGGCTGGACGGCGGGCAGGTGCGTCCGCCTAAGCAGGATATCCGCATGGACCTGATCGCGGAGATGGCGCGCCGGCATCAGCCCGGACTGATCATCGCCGACCGCACGGTGGGAGGCCCCTATGAGAATATTCTCACCCCCGAACAGACGATTCCCGACGCGCCGCTCGGGGTGCCTTGGGAGTCGTGCCTCACCATGGGCACCTCCTGGTCGTTCAAGCCGAACGACCAGTACAAGTCGGCCCGCACGCTGATCCATATGCTGGTGGACATCGTGGCCAAGGGCGGCAACTTCCTGCTCAACGTGGGGCCGACCGCCAGCGGCGTGTTCCCTGAGGAGGCGCTGGAGCGACTGCGGGAGATCGGCGACTGGATGGCGGTCAACGGGGAGGCTATCTACGGGACCCGCGCCCTCGCCCCGTACAAGGAGGGGCAGGTCTGTTTCACCCAGAAGGGTGGGCAGGTCTACGCCATCATCTTGGCCGGGGAGGGTGAGAGCCGCCCGCCGCAGCAAGTGCGCTTGCAAGGAGTGCGCCCCGCTCCGGGCACGCCGGTGACCCTGCTCGGCAGCCGGCAGCCCGTGGCCTGGCGGCCCGAAGGGGAGGCGGCGGCGGTTGACCTTCCGCCGGGGCCGGCTCCCTGTGAGCATGCCTGGGTGCTGAAGTTCACGCCCGAGGCGCGATGACGGCCGGGCGTGCGCCGGCATTCACTCCTTGGGCTACCTCCCGTGGCGCAGGTCTCTCGCCCTTGGTCGCCTTAGCAGGAAGGAGGAAGCCTTCTGCTGGTGGGCTCCGAACAGGGATGCTCGGGGCCCAAGAAGGAGGAGTCTGCCTGCGACGCGCTAGCTAGGGCCTGCGGTGGGGACGGTTCCGGCCGTCCGGGGGAGGCTTATCGGGGTCGCGGGGCCGGCTCGGTTGGTCCGGCGGCTCAGAGGGCCGGGCCTCTGGAGGCCGCCTGCGCTCCGGTTCACGCGCGGGCGGACGATCCCGCTCCGGCGGGTCCTGCGCGGGAGGTCGCGCCGCCGGCGGGTCCTCCCGCGGGGGCTGCTCGCGAGGCGGCTGCTCTCGAGGAGGCTCGCGTCGCGGCGGCTCCTCCCGCGGGGGCTGCGGGCGCTCCGCTGGGCGCTCGCCCTGCGGCGGCCGCTCGGCGGGCGGTCGGTCAGCGGGGCGATCTCCGTCGGGAGGTCGGGGCGCCGGCGGTCGCTCGTTGTCTTGGCCGCCGCGCGCCGGATTGTTGTCCGGAGGTCGATCGGCGGGCGGTCGGTTGTCCGGAGGCCGGTTGTCGGGGGGCCGGCTCTCTGGAGGGCGGTTGGCAGGGGGCTCAGGCCGCTCCCGCGGCGGGCGATCTCCGTCGGGAGGTCGGCCCGCCGGAGGCCGGTCGCCCGCATTGCCCCCGTATCCTCCCCGGGGGGGATCGTCGCCGGGCCGGCGATCGGGGGGTGGCTGAGTGGGTGGTGGCTTGTCGCCCGGGTGCTCTTCCCCCGGCGGGTGGCCGGGCGGGGGTTGGTAGCCGCCCCGTGGTGGATGATACGGCCCCGGGCCGGGCCGGTCACAGAGGGGCGCGAAGTGCGCCCAGACCTGAAGCGAGCCGTCCATCCGCACCCAGACCGAGCGGCTCCCGCTGCTCACCGAGCCGCTCCATCCCTCGAAACAGTAGCCCGGGGCGGGAATCGCCGTCAGGTGTACCAGTTCCCCGTACTCGAAGCGCTCCGACCAGGGCAGGCTCCGGCGACAGCCATTGACCAGGACCCAGCCGTGAGTGCCCCCCACGTACAGGGTCACCGGGCGCTCCACCCGCACCCGCTCGAACACCGCCCAGATTTCCCGGTCGCGGTCCATGCGCACCTCCAGCCAAGGGCCGCTGCCAGCCGCGTCACCCATCCAGAAGAGGAAGCGGTAGCCGGGGTGAGGCACTGCCCGCAGCCGTACCCACTCGCCCCAGCGAAACTCCCGCGACCAGGCATAGTCCTCGTACCAGCCGTCCAGTTCGACGTAACCGCCGCTGGCCCAGACGCGCAGGGTGCAGCGCTCGCGGCGGTAGTGGGCGATCAGGCGCAGATCGCCGCGCAAGGTCAACGACAGATAGCGCTCCGGGGTCTCAAAGTCGCCCGACCAGCCCAGGAACTCGCAGCCTGGCGGAGGCAGGGCCTCGAGGGTCACCGGCTCGCCTAAAGCAAAGTCGCCCTCCCAGGGCAAGGGGAACTCCCGGCCGTTTACTCTTACTCCCCCCTCCCCCTCCAGGGAGAGCCGGGCGGTGGGTCCGAGCACCACGGTGGCCTCATAGCCGGGGTTGGCCTGGCCGGCCAGGACCAGGGCCGCGTCCAGGTCCCGCCCCAGCCAGCCCAGCCGGAGATAGCCGCCCTGCTGCTGGGCCTCATAGAGGGCGCTACGGAAGGCCTCACTGGCCTGGGGGTCCAACTCCAGACAGCGCCAGCCGGGCGCGGCGCGACCGTTGAGAAAGAGCGGCGGCTCGGGCCCGGCCGGGACCTGCAACCACCGGAAGGTGGGCGTGCCCGAGTCGGGCAGCGGAGGGGAAGCCTCGCTGGGCGGCCCCTCGGCAATCAGGTGGGCCCGGTTCATTTGTGACCACAGGAATCCGCCCTGCTGGGGGTCACGCTCGGGAATCTCCGCCGGGGCATAGCGGGGGGTAACTTCATACACAGTCAGCGCCACGCTGCCGCGGTCGGGCGCGGGGAAGGCCATGACATATACGTAGAGGCGGACGGGCTCAAAGCCCAGGTCAACTCCGGGCGCGGGCGGACGGAAAAGGGTGTAGCCGCGCCACCATTCTCCACTACGGCCGCCGGCCCGGACCTTGCCGGGTTCGTTGTGAGGCGGCGTGCGCTGATCGCCGCTCCAGGCCAGGCCGCCGCTGAAGTCGGCTACCAGCCGCTGGGCGGCGGCGGGCCCCATCGTTAGGGCCGCCAGGGCCAGCAGTCCGGCC
>CALFVE010000003.1 GCA_937928475.1 uncultured bacterium
CTACCGCCGGCGCCGGGATCTGGATCGAAGGCGAGAAGGGCAACGCCCACCTCATGTGGCGCCCGGCTAACTGGAGCCGCGAGGCCTTCGAGCGCGAACTTCTGCAATGTGGCGTCTCCTTTGGATACGTCACCGACGAGCAAGTTGCTCGCGGCGGCCTGACCGGGAAGAAACTGCTGATCATCCCACTGTTTATGGGCATGGCGCTGAGCGACGCCACCTGCGCGGCTATCAAGCAGTTCGTGGCCAACGGCGGCCTGGTGGTGGCGGACATGTCCCCGGCGGTCTGCGACGAGCATGGCAAACTGCGGGAGACGGGCGGCCTTGACGACCTCTTCGGAGTTACTCGCAGCGATTTTGCCTTCGAGCAGCGCTATCCGGACTACCTGGTGGGCATCACCAATCCGGATCCGCTGGTGCCCAGGGAGGGCTGGTGGATCGGCCAGTGGTACGAGAAGAACTTGCAGGTCACTGACGGCACCGCTCTCGGCAAGCACTGGTTCGTCGAGGTACCCGCCTTCATCCTCAAGAAGACCGGCAAGGGCCAGGCCCTGCTGATGAACTTTCTGCAGACTACCACTGTAAAGCGCAACGGCGAGCCCGAAGAGGACGAACTCAAACTGATGCAGCGGCTCCTGCTGGCGGCCGGTATCCGGCCTCCCGTAGAGATCAGCGACCAGGCCGGCGTCTCCCTGCTCAAAAACTACGAGGTGAATGTGCTGCGCGATGGCGACCTTGAGTATGTCGGCGTCTACTGCAACACGAGCCCAGATGAGCCGGAGCAGGTGACTATCACCTTTCCCGAGGCCCGCGAGACCTACGACCTGCGCGCCGGCAAGTACCTAGGGCGAGTGAAGGAGGCCCGCTTGCCCCTACGTGCCTACGGGGCGGCCGTCTTCGCTCGCCTGGAGTACCAGGTCACGCGAATCTCTGTCGAGGCCTCCGACACCCCACGGGGCAGCGCGGTGCCGGTGACCGTGACGCTGACCTGCAAAGGGACCTCTCGGCCGGGGCGGCATGTGGTGCGCCTGGAGGTACTCGCGCCTGACGGGACTCGCCATCCCTTCTACACCCAGAACGTCAACACCCAGGGTGGAGAGTGGCGTGGGCAGATCCACACCGCGCTCAACGATCCAGCAGGCGTCTGGACGATTCGCGCTCGCGAGGTCATGAGCGGCCAGATTGCCACCGCACGCTTCCAGCTGAGGTGAACAGGCCATGCGAAGGCTCGCATTGGTGGCGCTGGCGCTGGTCCTCGTCCGGCCGGCAGCCGGCCAACTAGCGACGTGGCAGTTCGAGCGAGGTGTGGATGCCTTCACTCAGGTCGCCGGGGCCGGGGAAATCGCGCACGAGACCGCGGCTCCGCTCTCGGGGGCCGGTTCTCTCCGCCTGACCTTGGCCGAGAAGGCCTCCGAACTGCGCGTGGTCTCGCCAGAGTTCCCAGTCGCGCCGTGGAGCCTGTACCTGCTGCGCTTGCGCCGCGCTGGCGATCTGGGGACTGACTTGCGCCTGAGTGTAGATTTTGGCACACCGACCGGCTGGCGACCGGGTTCGTTGTTCATGACCTCGGGCAGCACCGGGCTCTTCGGGACCTTCCCGGAAAGCAATCGGGCGCGCCTGGTGCTCACCCTCGTGGTCCCGGGTCAGGCTCTAGGGCGCTCTGTGGTCCTCGATGAGATCCGCGTCCAGGAGCAAGGACCCTTAATCAAGGAATCCACGCCCAACCTTTTCTGGGATGGCGGCTTCGAGTTGGCCCGAGGCGACCTGACGCACTGGGTCACCCCGCCGAAGGTTATGGAGCCCAGAGCGGAGCGTCCGCGCACTGGCAATCGCTGCCTGCGTGTCGAATCCGAGCGCACCTATCTGGTCTTCCCCTCGGTGCCGGTGCAGCCCGGTCGCCTTTACCGCTTTCGCGCCTGGGTGCGCGGGGAGGGCACCGTCTGGCCGGGTTTGCACAAACTCGCGCCCAGCGACTGGGACGGCATGCGCATAGACACGGCCCAGCGCGTCGGCTGGGCGCCGCCGACGGTGTCGGAGATTGTCCTCACCGAGGAGTGGCAAGCGGTCGAGGTCGTTACTCCCTGCGAAAGCGAGCGCATCGTCTGGTTTCAGCCCTACCTGACCTTCAGCGGCGGCGCCCTTGACGTGGACGACGCAGAACTGTGCTCCCTGGACGAGCGGGAATAGCCGCCGACTTGGACGGCACGTCCTAGCCGATTCATCACCCCTACTTCGGGAGGATTATGTCATGCCAGAAAACTGCTGTGCCTCTCGCCGACCGCTGCGCATGGGCGTGGTCGGCCTCAATTTCGGTCGCTACATCATCAACGACAGCGTGCCCAACCAGGGCAAAGGTCTCGTGGAGGTGGTCAAAGTTTGCGACCTGGTGGAAGAGCGCCTCGCCCAGTTTGCCCAATACCCGGGTACCCAGCGCTTTGCGGATCTCCTGGAAGACCCCGAGATTGACGTCATCGGCGTCTTTACTGGCCCTGTGGGTCGCGCACGGCTGGTGGAGCAGTGCCTTGACGCCGGCAAGGACGTGATGACCACCAAGCCCTTCGAACTGGATCCTGAGGAGGCGCTGCGGGTCCTGCGCAAGGCCCAGGCTCTGGGCCGCGTGGTGCACATGAACTCCCCCAACGCGCGGCCCCAGGCCGACTTGCGAGCCCTGCTCGCGCTGCGAGACGACGGCACCCTAGGCAAGCTGACTCTGGCGATCAGCACCGTCTGGGTCTACTATGGGCCGACGGAACCGGCCGGCAACTGGTATGATGACCAGCGTCTGTGTCCGGCGGCCCCCATTTTCCGGCTGGGCATCTACCCTCTCAACAATCTCTCGCAACTGATGGGCCCGGCCAAGTCCGTCACCGTGCAAAGCACCCGCGTGGAAACCAAGCGCCCCACCGCTGACAATGCGGCCATGACCATCGTCTACGAGTCGGGGGCTATCGCCGCCTTGGCTGCCTCCTTCGTGGTCGGCGGCAAGGACTTCTACCGCAACTCGATCACGCTCTGCGGGACCAAGGGAGTCGCCTACCTCGATGTCGGCCCCCGCCCGCGCGAGCCGCAACCAAAGCCGCAACTGACAATCTCCACCGAAGACCGCCTGGAGACTCTGGAGTTGGAATCACGGTCAGGGGAATATGACTGGGAGTTCTTCTATGATCGCGTGACCGGCAAGGTCACGGAGGACATAACCCAACCCGAGGACATCGTGGAGAGTATTCGCATCGTGGACGCTATGCGCCGGGCCGAGGTGTCGGGGAAAGAGGAGAAGGTCTGAGAGTCTGGGAGTCTGGGAGCACGCAGGCGTTGAGGCGGCAAACCTGGGGTACGCGTTTCGTGTGGCTCCAGGCTCCATGTCCTAGGTACGGGTTCAGCGACTTCCTTCGGAAAGGCCGGCTGAGGGCCCGAGCCGAGCGAGGGCCTGAAACCGGCCCGCCCCGCAGGCCTAGCGGGTGCCCGTTGGCCTTAGGGCAGGCCCGGGGCGGGCCGGTCTGTCTTCTCCCCTCCCGCGACCGCCCTGCTTGGCTGACGCTGGGCAGGGCAGGCGCCCGCAGGACTGGCCGCCTTACTCCCGCAGCGCCCTCATCAAATGATGGGCGATTACCGCGTGCCCTGTGGTGTTGGGGTGCACCGGCTCCGGGGCGAGCAACGCCGACGGATGATGCCGCAGGATCTCCTGGCCGATCTCGTGTGTTCGGAGCAGCCGGGCGCCGAACTGGTCGGCCAGGCGGTGCACAGTCTCAATGTATCGCGGAAGCAATTCCCACCCCCGGCGATGACTGTCGGGCACCTCTTCGGGCCGAATGAACAAGAAAGGCTCTAGCAGCACCAGCCGACAGCCGCTCGCCTCCACCGCCCGCTCTAGCAGCGCCTCATACCGCGCCGAGTAGTGCTCGGGGGAAGTATCCTCCCGTCCGTTTATGTACTGGAAGCAGTCGTTGATGCCGATCAGCACCGACAGCCAGGTCGGGCGCAGATCCAGGCAATCCTCTTGCCAACGCGCCTCCAGTTCCGCCGTGGTGTTTCCGCCGATGCCTCGGTTGATAAACTCCACCTGCAGCCCCGGTGCCTTGGCCTGAATCAGGCCGATAGTCATGGCCCCATAGCCGTTGCCCCAGGGTGCATTGACGTCGCGGCGTCCGCAATCAGTGATGCTGTCGCCCATGAACAGGAAGCGGTCGCCGTCACGCAAGACTAGATTGGACATGGTGTACCTCCAGGGAGAATAGTGCGGGGGGATTCAACTATCGGCGGTGGGATTCCTTTCCCGCCGTGACATCTCGGCTTCGAATCGCCGCTGACTTGTCGGCAGACGGGGGCGGAGGTCCGGGCCTATCCCTAAACCTCCGCCCTCGCGCAACCCAGCGCAAACGCTACTCAGTCCGCCATCTGAGCGACCCGGCCGTCCAGCACGAAAATCTGCGCCGGGCCGGCCATCTGTGCCCACTGCAAGAGCTGCCCGAACAGCGCCTCCTCCTCAACCTGCTCGTCAATGTACCAGTTCAGGAAGGAGCGAGTGGCGCGGTCGCCCTCCTGCTCGGCCAAGGCGGCCAGGTCGTCAATCATCTTGGTCACGGCCTTCTCGTGGTTGAGCGTGGCCTCCAGAATCTCTTGGGCGGAGACGTATTCCGCGGTCGGCTCGGGGATGGCGGGCACGCGGGCCTCGCCGCCCGCCTCCATGATGTACTTGAGCATTTTCATGCCGTGGCCCTGTTCTTCCTCGAAGTGCTTGAAGTACAGCCCCGCCAGGCCCTTCAGGCCCATGCAGTCAAAGCAGACGGCCATGGCCAGGTACAAATTCGCCGAAAACAACTCGTTTTTGACCTGCTCGTTCTACGCCTTGGTGATGGTTTCGGAAAGCATCATTGTTCTCCTTTACTGTAAAGATAACCGGCTCCCGGCTCACCAGGATCCGGTGCGTGCCACTAGGCCCCGTTGCAGCAAGTACTCGAAGGCGGAGAGGGCCGCCTTGGCGCCGTCTCCCGCGGCGATGATAATCTGCTTGTGCGGCGTGCTGGCCACGTCCCCGGCGGCGAAGACTCCCGGCACACTAGTACGTGCTTCGCAGTCGACCAAGATCTCTCCCCACTGGTTGAGCTCCAGGAAATCCCCGAGCCAGTCGGTATTGGGAAT
>CALFVE010000004.1 GCA_937928475.1 uncultured bacterium
GCCGGTGAGCAGCAGCGCAGTGATGACGGTGATGGGATGCAGGCGCATGGCCTCCCCCAACACGAAAGGTGTGATTAGTTTGCTATCGGTGATGTTGAGCGCAATGTAGATGACCAGCACGACCAGAGCCGCGTTGAGCCCGCTCTGCAGCAGTGTCACGCCCACCACTGCAACCCCCGCCGTGACCGGCCCCACGATCGGTATGGCCCAGGACAGCCCGGCCAGAATCCCCAGGGTCAAGTAACTTCGGGTGCCGGCAAAGTACAAGAGCACGGTGACGGTTGTGCCAAAGAACAGACAGAGAACCAGGATGCCGCGCACGTAATCGCGCAGCACACGATGGACGTCATCCATGACCGGGCGTACCACTTGCCGGTGGCGCGGCGGGAGGTAGTTCACCAGCCCCAGGCGCAGGGCGTGCCCGTCGCGCAGGATGTGGAAGGCGATCACCGGGATGAGCAAGAGTTCCACCACGTACCAGCCGCGCACCAGCAGCCACTTGACCGCCGCCAGGTAGTCGGCCCGCAGCAGCGACCCGGCTAGGGCGCTGAGTTGCGACTCGATGGTCTCGGCCAGGTCGGGAGGCACCACCTCGGCGTAGGTCTTTCCCCAGCGCTCCAAGAGCTGAGGGAGGTTTTTCCCCCATTGCTGGAGCGTGACGCCCAGGTCGCGCAGTTCCTGCACCACTGGAACAGTGGTCAGCACGACCAGCCCCACCACCACGGCGAGAAATCCCAGCACGGTGACCAGCGACATCACGGTGCGGCGGCCTCGCTCGCTACCCGGCAGGGACAGGCCGGTGAGCCGGGTGACCACCGGGTTGAGCAGGTAGGCCACGGCGACGCCCAGCAGCAGCGTCACCACGATATGCATGATCCGTTCCAGCACGTACTGGACGATGGATTGCTTGTAGATCACGAACAGCACCAGGCCGATGATGATCGTGTAGATCAACACGCGGCGGGCCGTCCAGAAGTGTTCGTCGCTTGCTTGCGGCATCTGCCTCACCGCTGGCTCCCACAGCAGGGGTTGAAGGCCTCCGGCCGCTCGGACCGCAGTCCGAAGTGAAACTCCAGCGCCTCCGCGATCCGGCGGGCGGCTTGCCCGTCTCCGTAAGGGCAGGGAGCCTGCCGCATCTGCCGGTAAGCCTGAGAATCGGTGAGCAGCCGCGCGGCCTCCCGGTAGATCCGCTCGGTCTCCGTCCCCACCAGGCGGGCCGCGCCCGCGGCTAGCCCCTCTGGCCGCTCGCTGGTGTCGCGCACTACCAGCACGGGCAAGCGAAGACCCGGCCCTTCCTCCTGAACGCCTCCGGAATCACTAACAGCCAGATAAGCCTGCGACATCAGCGCGACAAACAAACGGTAATCCGGAGGGTCAATGAGCGCCACCCGCTCAACGCCGCCCAGTTCTTCTTGCGCGACGCCCCGCACCTGCGGGTTAGGGTGCACCGCGTAGACCACTTGCACGTCGGCAAAGTCCTCAGCCAGCCGGCGCAGCGCCCGGCAGATGTTGCGCAGCGGCTGGCCCAGATTCTCCCGCCGGTGAGCGGTGACCAGGATCAGCCGCCGGCCTTCGGCGACCAGTTTCTCCAGCGGAGTGCCGACCAGGCTAGGCTGGCGCGCCGCGATCAGGCGCAGGGCGTCAATCACCGGGTTACCAGTGACAAAGATCGTCTCCGCCGCCACTCCCTCCCGGAGCAGATTCTCTCGCGCCAGCGGCGTGGCCGCGAAGTGCAGGTCGGCCAGCGCCCCGGTGAGCCGGCGGTTGATCTCCTCCGGATAGGGCGAGAACTTGTTGCCGGTGCGCAGTCCGGCCTCGATATGTCCCACCGGGATGCGGGCGTAGAAGGCGGCCAGGGCGCCGGCCAGCACAGTCGTGGTATCCCCCTGCACCAGCACCACGTCGGGCCTAAGGGCTGCGTAGGCTCCCTCCAGACCGGCGATTGCCCGGCAGGTGACCTCGGTGAGCGTCTGGCCCTCCTGCATGATGTTCAGGTCAATTGCCGGCTCCATCCCGAACAGCGGGAGCATCTGGTCCAGCATCTCCCGGTGCTGCGCGGTGGCCACCACCAACGGCAGGAAGGCTTCTCGCCGACGGAGTTCCTGGTAGACTGGCCCCAGTTTGATGACCTCCGGCCGGGTGCCTACCACCAGCGCCACCCGAATCGGATTCATCGCCACCACAACCCCAGGGCGACCAGACAGAGCAGGGCGGTTAGCGCGTAGATAGCCAGCACCGTCTGGCGCACCGAGAAGCCCCGGTCGAGCAGGCGGTGGTGCAGATGCCCGCGGTCGGCGCTGTAGATGGGCTGACCTCGCCGCAAGCGCCGCAGCATGGTGGACAGTGTGTCGTAGATCGGCACCCCCAGCACCAGTATCGGCGCGGCCATCGCGAACAGCGTCGTGCTCTTGAAGGCTCCCAGCACTGACAGACAGGCGATCATGTACCCCAGGAACATGGCGCCGGTGTCGCCCATGAAAATGCGAGCCGGATTGAAGTTGTAAACTAAGAACCCCAGGCAGGAGGCGCTCAGCACCGCGGCCAGAATGCCAACGGTGGGCGGGGAGCCGGACAGGGCCATCACCGCCACGGTCGCCGAGGCAATCGCAATCACGCCCGCCGCCAGGCCGTCGAGGCCGTCAATCCAGTTGACTGCATTGATCAGGAACACGATCCACAGCACGGTGAGCGGCGCCGACAGCCAGCCCAGCGGCACGTAGCCGGCCCCGTGGATATAGATAGGGTGACTGAGGCCGACGATGCGCACCCCATGCTGCCAGGCAATCAGCGCCACCAGCACGTGGCCGAGCAGACGAGGCAGCACCGGCAGGCCGAAGGCGTCGTCGGTCAGGCAAAGTGCGCCCAGCAGGAGCGAGCCGATAAAGATACCCCGCAGCGCGGGTCCCCACGGCCATATGCCGGCCCAGACCGTGCCCACAAGCACCGTCAGCCATACCGCCACGAAGATGGCCAGGCCGCCCGCCGTCGGGGTGGGCCGATCGTGGGCGTGCCGACCTCCCGGCGGGACGATCAGCCCCAGTCTGAGGGCGAGGCGGCGAACTGCCGGCACCAGCGCCACGGTGAGCACAAAGGCTACAACCACGGCGGCAACAAGGGCGCGGATCATGGGCCGGCCTCATCCCCGGGCGCGCTGAGGACACGGGGAGGCGGCTCCTCCTGCGCTGGCGGCTCGGACTCTGCTGCCGGAACCGAAGGTGACCAGCGTTCGAGCAGGACGCCTGCCTCTTCCAGCATCTGCCGGGCCAGCGGGTCCGGGTATGCGCCCGCGAAGACGATCCGCCGCACATTGGCGTTGATCAGCATCTTGGCACAGGTGACGCAAGGCTGGGTGGTGGAGTAGCAAGTCACCCCCCGCAGGCCCACGCCGTGCACCGCCGCCTGAATGATGGCGTTTTGTTCGGCGTGCAGGGCCCGGCACAGTTCCTGTCGCTCCCCCGAGGGAATCTGCATGGTCTCCCGCAAGCAGCCACCGAGTTCTGCGCAGTGAGGCAGCCCCTGGGGAGCGCCGTTATAACCAGTGGAGAGAATGCGCCGGTCGGCCACCAGCAGCGCTCCTACTTGGCGACGCAGGCAGGTGGAGCGCTGCGCCACCAGGTAGGCGATCTCCATGAAATAGTCGTCCCAGTCCGGACGTCCGCGCCCGCCCTGGTTGTGCTTCGGCTCGCTAGCCACTGTCGTTTCTGTCGGCTCCTCGCTGCGCCGTGCGCCCCGGGGACTGTATCAGCAATCTGGGGAACCACGAAGCCTCGGCCGACCCCCGTATGTAGCCCCACCTCCGCCGTCTGGCGCTCCGCCCCGCCTATTCACTCTCCAACGCGCGGATCTGGCCCTGCCGCCGCCGGTGCCGTTCCTCCGCCGAGGGCACGGTGGTCAGGAAGACGGTAACTACGTCTCGGGCCAGTCCCGGCCCCATCGTCCGCCCGCCCAGGGTAAGGACATTGGCCGCATTATGTTCCCGGGCCATGCGCGCCGCGTAGCAGTCCTCGCAGCGAGCGGCGAAGATCCCCTTGACCTTGTTGGCGGCGATGGACATGCCAATGCCGGTGCCGCAGACCAGAATCCCCACCTCACACTCGCCGCTGGTCACGGCCGCGGTTACTGGCCGCACGACTTCCGGGAAGTCGCAAGGTTCATCCACGGTGGTACCAAAGTCCACCAGCGTATGCCCCAGCGCCTCGACCGCCTCGCGAATCGCGTTGCGCAAGGGATAGCCGGCGTGATCGTTGCCCAGGGCGACTTTCATGTTGGGGTCCTCGGGGTGAGCCGCACGTCGCCGACCGCTAGTCAGCCACGGACGGCTGCCGCCCTCTCCTCCGCTGGTTCCGCTGGCGCTGCGCTTCCTCTGTATTTCGTCCGCCCATCCGCTGCGCCTCCCCTCCGCTTCTTCTGCGCTGCCGTTGTGTGGCCGTTGTGGCTGTCGTTCAAAGACCGGAGCATGCAAGCAACCGCTCGGCGGTACGGTCACTGCAACTCCGGCCCTTGCGCTGGCGCCCAGACGCGGATTCTGTCTGCGGCTACATGCTGGATTGCTCGGACAGCCGCGCCACCTTGGGAAGACGCACGCTGAAGGTGGAGCCCTTGCCTACCTCCGTCCACGCCAGCCATACGTCCCCCCCGTGGGCGCGGGTCAAATGCCGCACCAGGTAGAGGCCTATCCCGGTGCCCTTGATTGCTTTGTGATTCACGTCGTCGTCCACCATGTGGAAGCGCTCGAAGATGCGATCCCGGTGCCGCTCGGGAATGCCCAGGCCCTGATCGCTGATGTCCAGGCGTACCGTGCTGCCTTCATCCTCCCCGCTGACCCGCACGATACCCCCTTCCGGCGAGTATTTGATGGCATTGCCGATGAGGTTGTCAATGATCTGGTAGACCTTGTCCGCATCAGCTTCGATAATCGGGAAGTCGGGGGGCAAATCATTGATCAGCCGGTGCCGGGCCGTGTACTGCTGCTGGGCTTGGAGCACCCGACTCACTATTGCGTACAGGTTCACGTCGGTCAGCTGCATGTCCAGGGCCCGCCCTGACTCAATGCGGGAGACGTTGAGCAGGTCACTGATCAGCCGGGTGAGCCGGTCGCATTCTTGGTCAATGATCTCGTAGAACTCCCGTCGCGTCTCCTCGTCATAGAGTCCCTCGGTGTCGTCGAGCAGGGTAGAGATGAAACCCTTGATGGAGGTCAGCGGGGTGCGCAACTCGTGGGAGACGGTGGAGACGAAGGCCGTCTTCATCCGCTCTACTTGGCGGATATCCGTGATATCGTTGAAGATGGCGACGACCGCCTGCAGTTTGTGGTTCTCATCGCGCATCAGGCTGGTCTCGCCTTTGTAGATGCGCTTGTCGGCCTCCGAGGTGATTTCGTCCTGCTTTTCGGTTTGCTCGGCCAGGGAGTTGCGGATGAGGGCGGCGACCTTCTCGTCCCGGATTACCGTATTGAAGGGCTGGCCTTCATAGGAAGCCGGGGGAATACCGAGCATAGCGGCGGCCGCGCGGTTGAGCAGACGGATGCGGCCGTTAGCGTCCACTGCGATGACCCCCGCGTGCAGGGTCTCGAGAGTCTGCTCCAGCCGCGCTTTTTCCTCGGTCAGTTCAATGTAAATCTGGGCATTGGAGATGATCGCAGCGGCCTGCTCGGCGAGCATCTCCAGCAAGCGCACGTCGTCGTCGTTGAAGGACTGCTCGTAGCGCTTGTTGCAGGCGTGCATGACCCCGATGACGCGCTCCTGGACGATCCGCTCTTCTTCGTCGCGCTGCTTGATG
>CALFVE010000005.1 GCA_937928475.1 uncultured bacterium
GCGGTGGCCGGGATGCCGACCCAGTTCTCCCGGCCTACGTCCGGCCCCTCAAAGAGATAGACCTCGCCCGCTCCCTCCATGAAGGAGGAGTTGCTGACGATATTGCGGGCGATGAAGTTGCGCCGGATGGGACCGGACCAGGGGCCAGTAGTAAAGCCCCGGTTGGCGTACTCACAGCGGTTGCCCTCCACCACGCACTCCTCGCCGAGCAACCAGCCCATGCCGGAAGTGCCCCAGGGGGCCGTTGGGCGGATGATAAGTATTGAACAGGGTCCGACAGTGCCGCACCGGGCCGCCGATGTTGCCCATACCGGTGACTGCGGTAACTTCGCAGTGGCTGAACTCCACCCGTTCGAGAGGGCCGATTGAGCCCAGACCGGCGCCGTTGTCCTGCCATTTGCCGGGCATCATGAGTACGGCTCGGGGGTTAATCACCCGACAGCGGGTGACGGTCACGTCGCGGGCCACGCCCCCCTGGCGCATGACCAGGACGCACCAGTGGGTGTTCTGGCTGCCCTGGAGGGTGAGGTCGGCGATGGTGCTCTGCGAGACCGCCCAGACCATGGGAGCAGCGTTTGCCCGGCGGAAATACGGCCCCCAGTCTTCGGCGTAGCCGGGCAGAGGCTCGGTGGGGAACTCCCCGCGGAAGTCCTCCGTCGCGACCAAGTGTGACCAGTCCCGATCCGCGCCCACCAGGTCCACGCCGGGGAGCAGACGCAAGGGGTGACTTATGCGGTATTTCCCGAGGGGCAGATAGACTTGCCCGCCCGCCGCTTTCGCGGCCGCCTGAATGGCGGCCTCGATGGCACTGGTATCATCGGTATGACCGTCGCCCTTCGCGCCGTGCTTGGTCACGTCAAAGCGTGTTACCGGCCGGGGGACCGGTTTGCGCACCGTTACGGCCAGCGGACCGCCGAAGCCGTACTCCCCGCCCGCTCCGTTGTAGACCCACAGGTCGTAGTCACCCTCCGGGACGCCGGTGGGTATCACTAGACGCATCTCGTAAGGCAACTGGTCGTTCAGATGCGCCTGGTAGTCGTACTTGTAGACCCAGGGCACCGGACGGGGCTGGCGATCCTGCTTGCCGACCAGCCAGAACCTCGCCGCGGGCTGGTAGCGGTTGCTGTTCAGCTGCCGCCCGAAGAGGCGGACCTCCTGGCCGGGAGCGCAGGGGTTGAACTCCAGGAAGAAAGGTTGGGGACGATTGACCACGTAGGGCTGGGAGATCCCCCCGCCGAGCGCACCCAGATGACTGAAACCGGGCCCTGCATGACTGCCCCCAGCACCTGGGGCGACATGCGATGCACACGCCCGTACAGTCCGACCAGCGCCTCTGGGGGCGGGGTGGCCGGCGGGGCGGGCAGGCCCCGGGCGAGGATAGCCTCCAGAAGCTTGTCAGGGTCTGCCGGCTCCGGCGGAGCCCAGGTGAGCAACTCTAGGCGGTCGGCGTCGAAGCCCTCTCCAAAGACCAAGAAAGGAGCGAAATGCACGACCGGCTCCGTGACATAAGCGATCTCAGGTATCTGAGCCATAGCCGTCCCGGCGGCCAGCAGAGCCACGAACAGCCAGACAGAGACTGGACGCATTCAGGCACCCCCTTGTGTCCTTTCCAGAATAGGAGGCAACGTGGCGACTTCGCCGACGAGGAGGAGGAATCCTTCTGCTCTTGCAGAACCAGACCGACAGAGGGCGTGCGCGGGACGGCGTGGAGCGCAAGCATAGTACCAAAGGAGGTTCGTTATGTCTCTATTCTACCGGCCTGGTCCGCACGCCGCCGCGGCGGACTTTATCCCCTTCTACTGGCAAGGTAGCTTTCATCTTTTCTACCTAGAAGCCGACCGAACGGGGAGCGCGCCCGAGGGGACCCCCTGGGTACACTTGGTCACGCGTGATTTCGTGAGCTTCGAGAACTGGGGCGTGGCCCTGGACCGGGGGGGCACGCAGGACCAGGACTTGTACCCGTTCACCGGCTCAGTGATCGAGCGGCAGGGTGAGTTTCACATCTTCTACACGGGACACAACCCGCATTTTCCGGAGCAAGGCAGGCCACGGGAGGCGGTGATGCGGGCCACCAGCCGGGACCTGCGAACGTGGACACGTCATTCGGCGTTTCGACTGCTTGCTCCCACCGAGCAGGGCTATGAGCCAGATGACTGGCGCGACCCTTTCGTGTTCTGGAATCACGAGGCCGGGGAGTACTGGATGCTGCTGGCCGCACGACGCAGTAATCCCGGACCGCCGCGGCGGCAGGGCTTGACCGCGCTGGCGGCTAGCCGGGATCTGGAACACTGGGAGGTGCGCGAGCCGTTCTGGGCGCCAGACGAGTTCTACACGCACGAATGTCCCGACCTGTTTCGCCTCGGCTCTTGGTGGTATCTGGTCTTCTCCGAGTTCAGCGAGGCGTGCATGACCCGCTACCGAATGAGCCGCAGCCTGCGCGGGCCGTGGCTGGCGGCGCCCAATGACACCTTCGACGGACGCGCCTACTATGCGGCCAAGACCGCCGGGGATGGGGAGCGGCGGTTTGTCTTTGGCTGGCTGCCGGACCGCGTCGGGGGCAAGGACGACGGCGACTGGATGTGGGGCGGAAACCTGGTAGTGCACGAGGTGCAGCAGGCGGAGGACGGCAGCCTGACCGTCCGCTGCCCCGACACGGTGCGGCAGGCCTTTCCGACCCCGGTGCCGATCAGCCCCCGGCCGCGGCTCGGCCCCTGGACGGCGCACAGCGGCAGCTGCGCCACCCTCTCTACAGGGCGCTTTTCCGTCCTCACCCTCGGCTCGGTGCCGGCCACGGGGTTGGTCGAGACGCAGGTTATCTTCGCGCCGGGGACCCGGTCATGCGGGTTGCTGCTGCGCGCCGCAGATGACCTTACGTCTTACTACCAGGTGCGCCTGGAGCCGAGCCGGCAGCGCTTGGTGATTGACCGCTGGCCCCGGCCTGGGGACCAGCCCTTCATGGTAGAGCGCCAGTTCCCTATGCAGGCGCAGCGCCCCGTTTCGCTGCGGGTGCTGATGGACGGCACTTGCCTGGTGGTCTACGCCGGAGACGAGGTGGCTCTCTCCTGTCGGATGTACGACCACCCAGAGGGCCAGGTGGGGCTGTTCGTGGCGGAAGGCGAGGCAGAGTTCCGAGGGACCACGGTGAAGGCGAGGAGTGGTGACTAGGGAGTCGGAAGCGGCGAGCAGCCCCCGCTAGCGAGGTCTGGTGCCGGTCAAGCGCCGCGAGCAGCGGGCAGGCGCTCCAAACGCCTGAAGCACCCGGGGCCACTTGGTGCCAAGCAGCGCGTCGGGCAGGCATTTGAGGGTTACATACTGCTCCAGTTCGCGCCAGCTCGTCTTGGCCTGGCGTTGGATG
>CALFVE010000006.1 GCA_937928475.1 uncultured bacterium
TGGGCAGCGTCCGCGCTGCCCGGGTGGGTCCCCGGCAGCACAGGGAGCAGAGGGAAGCGACCAGCACCAGCAGTGCCGGCAGAGTCGCGATGGCCTCCCGATAGAACCGCCGAACTTGTGCCCAGGCCCGGGCGACGGTTGACACCGGCCCTAGCAAGTGCAGGCACGCGCCTTTGCCCGCTACCCTCCCTTGCAAGGGAGGGTGGGCAGCGTCCGCGCTGCCCGGGTGGGTCCTAAGCAGCGCAAGGAGCGGCGAACGCTTCACCAAGGAGCGATGAACTCATGTCCCATCTCCCCGAAAAAACCATCCTCGCCACCGACCTTCCCGGCGCTATCTCGCGCCGCTCCGGGAAGGTCCGCGATATCTATGACTACGGCGACTGCCTGCTCATCGTCGCCACCGACCGCATCTCCGCCTTCGATGTGGTTATGCCCAACGGGATTCCGGGCAAAGGAAAGATCCTGACCGCGCTCTCCAAGTTCTGGTTCGAGAAGACCGCCCACATTGTCCCGAATCACGTCCTCTCCATGGAGGTCAGCGACTTCCCTGCCGCCGTGCAGCCTTATGCCAACCTTCTCGAAGGGCGGACCATGATGGTGGTCAAAGCCCAGGTGCTGCCCGTGGAATGCGTGGTGCGCGGCTATCTGGCCGGCTCCGCGTGGAAAGCGTACCGTGACAGCGGGGAGGTGTGCGGATACCGGCTCCCGCCGGGGTTGGTGGAGTCCGACCGCCTGCCCGAGCCGATCTTTACCCCCGCGACCAAAGCCGAAACCGGCCACGACGAGAACATCTCCGTGGAGCGCGCGGCGGAGATCGTCGGCCCGCACCTGGCCGACCTGCTCCGCGAAAAGTCCCTGGCGCTGTACAACTTCGCGGCCGACTACCTCGCCTCGCGGCGACTCATCATCGCCGACACCAAGTTCGAGTTCGGCTTGAAAGACGGCGAACTCATCGTCATTGACGAGATGATGACGCCGGATTCCTCGCGCTACTGGGACGCGGACAAGTACCAGCCGGGGCGCGGGCAGGAGTCGCTGGATAAGCAGCCGCTGCGCGACTGGCTGGAGACGCTCGCCTGGAACAAGGAGCCGCCGGGCCCGGAGTTGCCGGCGGAGGTCGTGGCCAAGACCCGGAAGATCTATGAGGAAGCGCTGCGGCGAGTTACGGGCTGAGAAAAAGGAGCGGGACGCGCACTCTTTCGCCGAAAAAATGTGCCTGTCCCTCCTTTCTCGCCTGCAGGGGGCGGACCGCCGTTACCGGCTGCTGGCGGGTGTGCGCACGGTACTGGTCGCCTGCAGCGGCGGGCCGGATTCCGTCGCGCTGCTCCACTTGCTCTCGACCCGACGCGAGGACTTGGGCCTGCGCTTGGGCGTAGCGCACCTCAACCATGGCCTGCGCGGCGCAGAGGCGGAGGCCGATGCGGCCTACGTCGCTGACCTCGCGCAGCGCCTCGACCTTCCTCTCCTTTTCGAGAAGGCTGACGTTCCCCGCCTCGCCGCCGAGCGCCGCCTTTCCCCGGAGGTCGCCGCCCGCCAGGCGCGGTACGAGTTCCTCGCGCGCATCGCGGAGGCCGGCGGCTGGGAGCGGGTCGCGCTGGGGCATACCGCCAGCGACCGCGTGGAGACCGTGCTGCTGAATCTTCTGCGTGGCACCGGCTTGCACGGCCTGCGCGGTATTCCTCCGCGGCAGGGCCTGTTCATCCGGCCCCTGATTCTGGCCACGCGCGAAGAGACCGCCGCTTACTGCGCGCACTTCCACCTGGAGCCTCGCCTCGACTCCACCAACCTCGATCTCGAGCAGGCCCAGCGCAACCGCGTGCGGCTGGAACTACTGCCCCGGTTGCGTGAGTACAATCCGGCCGTTGAGGAAGCCCTGTTGCGCCTGGCCGAGGCGGCCGAGGCGGAACTGGAGTGGACCGAGCCCCAGGTGCAGGCGGCGGCGGAGCAGGTTATCCACGAGGGCCCGGGGGGCGTCTCGCTGGACCTGACGGCGCTGCGGGAGGCCCCACCGGGCCTGCGCTATCGCCTCTTCCGCAAGGCCTGGGTGCGCCTGACCGGAGACCCCTTTGACCTCAGCGCCGCCGATTACGCGGCCCTGGAGCATCTCCTGCGGGAGTCCCAGACCGGGCGCCAGGTGTGCTTGCCACGAGACATTCAGGCCCAAAAGGGGTATAATGAATTGACCCTGCGCCGGGCGCAGGCTGGGGCGCCGCCTGCGTGGCCGGCGCGGCAACTGCCGGCGGAGGGAACGCTGGCCTTACCGGAGATCAGCAGAACCGTGGTGGTGGAGCGGCTCCCGGAGCGCCCGCCCGAACTGGGAGATGCCCGCGGGTGTCAGATAGTAGTGGACGCCGCCCGCCTTCGCCTGCCCTTGCAGGTGCGGCCTTGGCGCCAAGGCGACGCGCTCGTCCCCCTGGGCATGCGCGGGCACAAGAAGGTGCAGGACCTGTTCACCGACCTCAAGGTGCCCGGCGACCAGCGAGGCCTGGTCCCGCTGATCTGCGACGCGGCCGGGGAGATCGTCTGGGTGGTGGGCTGCGCCATGAGTGAACGGGTCAAAATCACCGAAGGCAGCCGAGAGTTTTTGCGACTAGTGGTGAGAGAGTGAGAGCGGCGCCAGGCGCCGGTACGGAAGACCATGAGAAAGTACAACGCGCTGGTGTGGGTGCTGCTGTTGGGAGCCGGGCTGGCCATGATGTGGGCCATCGGCAACCAGAAGATGCAGGCTCAGACCCAGAAGACCTATACCTCTTACACCGAATTCCTCAGCGATGTCAGCGCCGGGCGGATTGCTACGGCCACGCTCATCGCGGGCACGCGGGCCGAGGGGGAATTCGCGCCGGGGGCTTACCCCGGCACCAACCTCAAGACCTATGTCGTGGACGTGCCCCCCAACCCGGAACTGGCGGATAACCTGATCCGGCTAAACCCCACGCTCAAGGTGAGACTGGCCCCGGCGAGTCTGGCTCAGCGCTTGCCCGAACTGCTGGGCTGGATTGTCCCCTTCGCAGTCATGATGGCCCTCATGTGGCTCCTGGTGGCCCGTCCGCTGCGCGCCACCGGGGGGCAGGCCCTGGACTTTGGCCGCAGTCAGGCCAAACTGCTCGGCGAGAACTTCAAGCGGGTCACCTTCGCCGACGTGGCCGGGATGCTGGAGGTCAAGCAAGAGTTACAGGAAATCGTCGAGTTCCTGCGCGATCCGGAGCGCTTCCGGGCCATCGGGGCCAAAATCCCGCGCGGGGTCCTGCTGGTGGGACCTCCAGGCTGCGGCAAAACGCTGCTGGCGCGCGCCGTGGCCGGCGAGGCGGGCGTGGCCTTTTTTTACATCAGCGGCTCCGACTTCGTGGAGATGTTTGTGGGGGTAGGCGCCTCGCGAGTGCGCGACCTGTTCAACCAGGCCAAGCAGCATCTGCCCGCCATCATCTTCATTGACGAACTCGACGCGGTGGGGCGCTTGCGCGGCGCCGGCCTGGGCGGCGGGCACGACGAGCGGGAGCAGACGCTCAATGCCCTGCTCGTGGAGATGGACGGCTTCGATCCCAACTCCGACATCATCATCCTGGCCGCCACCAACCGCCCCGATATCCTCGACCCGGCCTTGCTCCGTCCGGGGCGCTTCGACCGCCGGGTGGTGGTCCCCAACCCCGATTACAAAGAGCGCCTGGCTATCCTGGAACTTTACGTCAAAGACAAGCCGATGGCGCCCGGAGTAGACGTAGAAAGCCTGGCCAAGCGCACGCCCGGCTTTTCGGGGGCGGACCTCGAGGCGCTGGTCAACGAAGCCGCGCTGCTGGCTGCCCGCAAGCGGCAGAAGCAGATCACCATGAAAGACCTCGATGAGGCCATCGAGCGGGTGCTGGCCGGGCCGGAGCGACGCAGCCGGGTGCTCAGCGAGAAGGAGCGGCGGATCGTGGCTTACCACGAGGCCGGCCACGCCCTGGTCGGGAGCCTGCTGCCCGATTTTGCGCCCACTTACAAAGTTACCATCTTGCCCCGAGGGATGGCGATGGGCTACACCATCAGCCTCCCCGAAGAGGACCGCTACCTTTCCAGTCGCACCGAACTGATCAACCAGATGACCCAGGCGCTAGGCGGGCGCGTCGCCGAAGAGATCGTTTTCGGCGACATTACCACCGGCGCGGCCAACGACCTGGAGAAGGTCAGCGAGGTCGCCCGGGAGATGGTAACCGAGTACGGGATGAGCGAGAAACTGGGACCCATCACCTACGGGCGCAAGCACGGACCGGTCTTTTTGGGCAAGGAGTTTGCCGAAGAGCGCAACTACTCGGAGGAAGCGGCTCGGCTGATTGACACCGAAATCCGCAACCTGGTGGACCAGTGCTACACCCGCGCGCGACAGTTAGTGCTGGAGAAGCGCGACCGCCTGGACCTGCTGGCGCAGGCGCTGCTTGACCGCGAAACTCTGACCCAGGAGGAAGTTCACTCCCTCGTGGAGCACGGGGTCCTGCCCCCTGCGCCGAAGCCGGCCGCAGAGCCGGCGGCGGCCTCCGAGCGCGTGGAGAAGCCGGCGGAGAAGTCGGCGGAGGGAAAACCGGTGCCCGCGTCGGTTCCCCCGCCTCTGCCGCAAACGCCGTAAGGCAGGGGGAGGCCTCATCCCCGGGCCCTCTCCCTGCGGGAGAGCGGAGAGGTGCTGACAAAGCGGGCAGCGGTGTTCCGCGGCCTCCAGCGAGACCCATGCCAGTTGGTCGAGACGGCCAAGCGACCGAGCCGCGCTCACCCGGCCCTCTCCCGCAGGCAGAGGGCAGCGGCGGCCTGAGCCCGGCGAGGGCCGCCGCGGGTGAGGTCCCCCCGCGGCCATCCCGCCTCGCCTACCTCTCCCTGGGCAGCAACCTCGGCAACCGCGAGGGGAACCTCGCCGAGGCCGTGCGCCGACTCGCCGGCACTTCCGGTGTCGAGGTGCGACGGGTCTCCTCCGTGTATGAAACGGCTCCCGTAGGCGGCCCTCCCCAGGGCGACTTCCTGAATCTTGCGGTCGAGGTCGTCACCACCCTCTCGCCGCGCGAACTGCTCGCAACCTGTCAGCGTATCGAGGCCGACCTGGGTCGGAAGCGGTCGGTGCGCTGGGGGCCACGGACGATTGACCTCGACCTCCTCCTGTACGAGGGCGTGACCTCCGCCGACCCGGAACTGACCCTGCCTCACCCCCGCCTCTTGGAGCGGCAGTTTGTGTTGCTTCCGCTGGCGGAGATCGCGCCAGACCTCGTGCTGCCCGACGGCCGCACCGCAGCGCAAGCATCCAGAATGGACAGGCACAGTTCTCGCGGCCAAAAACGTGCCCGTCCCCGGTTTCGAGGCTAGCCCCGGCGCGCCTGGGCTAGCGCCTCGCGCAGATAAGGCGCGGTCGCGGAATGCGGCGACTGCGCCACTTCCTCCGGCGTCCCCTCCGCCACGATCCGCCCGCCCTTGTCGCCTCCTCCCGGCCCCAGGTCAATCACGTAGTCGGCGTTCTTGATCACGTCCAGGTTATGCTCAATGATCAGCACCGTGTTGCCCTGATCCACCAGCGCATGCAAAACCTGCAACAGCCGCGCTACGTCCTCGGGATGCAGGCCGGTGGTCGGCTCATCCAGCAGGTACAGACAGCGCGGCCCCAGCGGGCGCACCAGTTCCCGCGCCAACTTTACCCGTTGCGCCTCCCCGCCGGAGAGGGTGGGAGCGGCCTGACCCAGCGGGAGGTAGTCCAGCCCCACCCGACACATGATATCTAGCAGCCGGACCAGCCGGGGAAAGTCCCGGAAGCGCTCCCGGGCTTCCGCCACCGTGATCTCCAGCACATCCGCGATGCTCTTGCCCTGGTGCTTGATCTCCAGCACCTCGGTCTGATAGCGCCGCCCGTCGCACTGCTCGCAGGTGACCCAGACATCGGGCAGAAAATGCATCTCCACCCGTCGCGCCCCCAGGCCCTGGCAGGCCTCGCAGCGCCCGCCCGGGCGGTTGAAACTGAAGCGCCCCGGCTGGTACCCGCGTCGCCGCGCCTCGGGCAGGCGCGCATAGAACTCACGGATCAGG
>CALFVE010000007.1 GCA_937928475.1 uncultured bacterium
GTCAACCCTGCGCCAGTGCCGCGTTTCCTTGTGCGGGTTCGGCTGGGGCGGGGCGCTCAGCCTCTACCGAGCGCGGCAGTTCACCGTGCACGACTGTGTACTCTATCGCGCAATGAACGGGATCATGATGCAGGAGTGCACGGGGACGCGGCTTCTGCACAACACCATCTACCGCACGCGCGCCCACGGCATCATCATCAACGGCGGCGAGGACACCGTCATCCGCAACAATATCATCTACGCGGGAGGTGTTTCCGGCTCCGCGCTGTACGTGGCGAAGAATGCCGACGCGGGCCTCCAGCTAGACTACAACTGCTACCTGGACACCGGCACCTCAGCGCTCATCACCTGGCTACCGCTGGCAGGGAAGTTCCCCACCTTCTGGGACTATCGGCTGGCGGTGCGCGAGCAAGACCAGCACAGCATGAGTGACGACCCCCTGTTTGTTTCCACCGTGCAGGGACAGGAGGACCTCACGCTCCGTCCAGAAAGCCCTTGCCGGGGGAGAGCCGACGATGGCGGGGACCTGGGAGCGCATCTCCCAGGCGGGTGAGACCGGAGCAGGGCGCGAAAGAAAGGAAATCAACATGAGTCAGTCGCATTACCGATATGTGGTCGTGGGGGCCGGAGCAGCCGGCGCCTCCGCGCTGGCTGGCATCCGGGAGATTGACCAGGAAGGCGCGATCCTGTTGGTCGGCAAGGAAAAACACCTCCCCTATGAGCGCCCGCCGCTGTCTAAGCGCATGTGGGGCGGCAAGAAGAAGGTTGAAAGCCTCTTCCTGCATCCGAAGGAGTGGTACGCGGAGAACGGCGTGGAGGTCAGGCTCGGCACGGAGGTCGTGGGATTGGAGGCGACGGCACGGGAGGTAACGGTGGAAAGCGGCGAGGTCTATACATTCGAGCGCCTGCTGCTAGCCACGGGCGGCATTCCTCGTCGCCTGCCCGTGCCCGGCGGCGACTCGGAAGGCCTCTGCTACTATCGCTATCTGGACGACTTCCTACGTCTCCGCGAGAAACTCTCCGAAAGCAAAGCAGCCACCGTCATCGGCGGCGGCTTTATCGGCTCAGAGATGGCAGCCGCCCTGCACAACAGGGGGGTGGAGGTGACCATGATCTACCCCGAGCGGTACCTGGTGGCGCGCGTGTTCCCCGAGGGCCTGGGTAGGGCGCTACAGGAGTACTACCAGGAGCAGGGGGTGCGCATTCTGAGCGGCACGAAGCCCGTAAGCATCGTCCGGTCGGGTGAGCGGTGGGAGGTGAACCTAGACAGTGGCGCCCAGGTAGAATCCGAGATACTTCTAGCGGGCGTCGGCATCGCGCCCGAGACAGCCCTGGCGGAGCAAGCGGGATTGCGAGTGGGCAACGGAGTGGTGGTCAACGAATATCAGCAGACCTCCCACCCTGACATCTACGCGGCGGGGGACAACGCCTGGTTCCCCTATCGAGCCCTCGAAACAGAGACCCGCATCGAGCACTGGGATCATGCGGTCAACCACGGCAAGCAAGCCGGACGGAATCTGGCTGGAGCCGAAGAGCCCTATGATTACATGCCCTACTTCTACTCCGACCTGTTCAAGTTCGGCTACGAGGCGGTGGGTGAGGTGGACTCGCGCCTGGAGATCTTCGCCGACTGGCAGGAGAAGTACCACACCGGGGTTATCTACTACCTCCAGGAGGGACGCGTCCGCGGAGCGATGATGTGCAATTTGTGGGAGAAGGTGGACGCGGCCCGAGAACTCATCAAGAGCGGCGAGAGGGTAGGAGAGGGAGACCTGCGCGGGGCGATCCAGTAGCGAGGGGCATCTCACCTTTGCCGCTCTCGCCGCGGGAGGTGCGCGTTCAGCGTCTCCCTGCGGAGGGGCCGGCTGAAGGGCCCGAGCCGGGCGAGGGGCCTGAGACCGGCCTGCGCCTGGGGCCTGGCGGGTGCGCCGTGTTCTTAGGGCAAAGCCGCAGGGGCCCGGTGCGACTACGAAAGGAGTAGCCTGATGGGTTTGGTAAACTTGCAGGGACAGACAGCGTTGGTCACCGGCGCGGGGAAGCGCGTGGGCCGAGCCATCGCGCTGGCCCTGGCCGTCGAAGGGGTCAACGTGGCCGTTCACTACTCGCGCTCGGCGACAGAGGCGGAGCAAACCGCGGCGGAGATTGCCACCCAGGGTGTGCAGTCCTGGACCGTCCAAGCCGATTTCGGGCAACCCCAGGGCGCGGTCGGGCTGGTAGGGCGCGTTCTGGAACTCGCGGGCGTTTTGGACTTGGTGATCAACAGCGCCGGCACCTTCCTGCCGCATCGGCTGGACGAAGTGACCTGGGAGGGGTACCTCGCGGAGTTTGCGGTCAACGCCTGGGCACCCTTCGTGATCTCGCGAGAGTTTGCCGAGCAGGTGGGCCGGGGCTGCGTTGTCAACTTCCTCGATTGCCGCATCCACGGGCACAGTGTGGCGCATGTCTCATACCTATGGACCAAGCAACTGCTGGCGGAGATGACTACCATGCTAGCGCTGCGCTACGCGCCACAGGTCCGGGTGAACGGGGTGGCGCCGGGCTTGATCCTGGCGCCACCGGACGAGGATGACAGCGCCCTAGACCGGCTGGTTGGGCAGGTGCCGCTGAAACGTCGCGGGGAGGTCGAAGACCTCGTCTCGGCGACGTTGTTCTTGGTCAAGAATGACTACTTCACGGGCCAGGTGCTTTACGTGGACGGCGGGTGGCACCTGAAGTAGGAGGGCACCATGTCCGACCCCGCCTCACGTATGCCCCGGCCACGGATCGGGCTGTTGCCCGTGGGCCAGTCCTAATACTGGGACCAGTTTCCCTCTCTGCGGAAGCGAGGGCCGGTGTCGGCAAGGGCCGGGGCACTACCTGGCGCTGGGCCGGGGTGATTGCCGGCGCGAGTTGGGGGTCTGCGCGGAGGCGATGGAGTTCGCCGTGGGGTCCGTGGGCTCGGGGTCCCCAGGCCGGAGGGCCCCCTTCCGGCGGCAGCAGGGGCAGGCATCGGCCTCAGGCCCGCCCTTCTGCCCCTGCGGGCGAGGGCAGCGACTCACCGCCCCCAGCGCGTTACGGAACCTGCCGCCTTATAGTGGCCCTCGCCCGGTTGCGCAGCACTCGCGGCTGGTGCTACTATAGCGCAGTGCAAGCAACCACCCCGCCGTTGAGGAGACGATCATCATGAGGAAACGGCTTTTCGCGAGTCTGTTTCTCTTGCCCGCGCTTCTGCTGCTGGCGGCGGCTGCCCAGGCCGCGCTCAGCCCCTACCAGGTGCAGAAGATCAAGGACGCCGTCGTCCTGATTGACGTAACCTTGACACTCCCCAACGATGACGTCTCCGAAGCCAGCGGGAGCGGCTTCGTGATTGCTGCCGATGGGCAGATCGTCACCAACAACCATGTGGTCGCCATGGAGGTGGAGACTGCGACGGGGGGCACGGTGCGAGCCAAGAGCCGGGAGGTGAAGGTCATCTTCCACCCGGCGACCGAGCAGGAGAAGTCCTACACCGCTCAGGTGCTGCGTCAGAATCACGAACTGGATCTCGCGCTGCTCAAGGTGCAACTGGTCACCCCGGTCTTCCTCGAACTAGCCGATTCGGAGGCCATCCCCGAGACAGCCGCGGTTTATGTGTGTGGACATCCCCTAGGGCTGCGCGAAATCTCGATTCGCTCGGGAAGCGTAACCGCCAAACGTACTTGGGAGGGGCGGCGCTACCTGGAGCACGACGCCATGGCGGAGGGCGGCAACAGCGGAGGGCCGGTGGTGGACGCTGACGCGCGAGTCGTCGGCATCCATACCCTGACCCTGACTCAGTCCAACGCCATGACCAAGTTCGCCATCCCCTCCAACGTCCTGCGTGACTGGCTCAGGACCGACCCGGCTCAGGACCCCGCGCCGGTGATGCCGGGCGCGGAGGTCAAGAGGTTGCTGGATGTCGCCAAACTCCACTATGAGGACCTCGGCGACGGCGTCTTCGATTTGCCCTATGACAATGATATCACCGTCAGCGTGCACAAGTATGAGGACTTTCTGCGGGCTTTCGTGCCGCTGGGTGAACTGCCGGGGGAGGATGCACAGGAACAAGGCAAGAAAGCCCTGGCCGCGCTGCGCTTCAACTACACCGACCCCGTGGGCCGGCTCAGCGTCTGGAACGACGAAGGCACCTATCGTCTCTACTGGGAGGCGCAGATTCCCTTCTCGGCGGTTTCTCCCGAATACCTGAAGACACTGGGACGCTGCGGGGCTAACCAGGCCGAGCGTTGGAACAAACTGCTAGCCGGGGAGGAAGCTGGCGAGCCGGGGGACCTCTACCCCGGCGGCGATGAGCAAGAGCAGTACGAGGCCTTGCGCGGGATCCTCGAGCACTCGGGACTGAAGTTCGAGGACAAAGAAGGGTACTTCAAACTTCCCTATGACAACGAGGTCAACGTACTGGTCTCCCTCATCGAGGGGATGGTGTGGACGCACGTGTGGGTGGGGGGTATGCCCGGGGAAGGGGAGATAGAGCAAGGCCAGAAGGCAATCCTGCTTCTCCAGCGCAACTGGGACGACGCCTTCGGCAGGCTCAGCCTGGACGACGACAACGATGTAATCTGGGAGTCGCAGGTCCCGCTGGACTTCCTGACCCCGGACTACCTCGCGATCCTGTGTAATTCCTGCGCCAGCCAGGCCGCCGACTACAAGCAGGAGATCGGGGACATCCCCCTTAACGGCGGGGAATAGCGGGAACTAGCTAAGCAGCCAGGAGCGTTGCTAGGCAAGGGCGGCGCGAGCGTGCGCCGCTCCTTGCGCGCCGGGTCGTACCGGGCCACACTCATTGACCCTGGCAGTCAAGTGAGGTGAAGCCGCCATAGCCACTCACCGAGAAGTTAGGAAGTACGGAGTGCCGCTCGCCACGCTCTGGGAGGTGGTCGAGAAAGTTTGTTCCGGCCTAGAACTGATCGTGGAGGAAAGCGATCCGCAGGCCGGCTTGCTGCGGGCCGTGCACCGGCAGGAGCAAGCCGCCGGCCTGGTGCGGACGCAGACCTACGACATCCGGCTGCGGGAAGTGCCGGAGCAGCCGGGCGTGGTTTCCCTGCAACTGTTGGTGCAAGACTTGCTGGCGCTGGATGGCGGGACGCTCCTATCGGAGGCGGTGGAGAGGTTCTTCAATCGTGTCGAGAGTACGATGGAGGAGGCGGGCCTGCACTACGCTCCGCCGGAGCCGGTGGCTAGCGCCCGGCCCCGAGGGATCCCGACCCTCGCCTGGATAGCCGGAGCCTTCGTAGTTCTGGCGGTGCTGGCGGGACTCAGCCTGGCCGGAGTCTTCTTCCCCAAGCCCGGACCATCCGCTCCTGACGCGTCCACGGCAGCAGGAGTTACTCAACCGGCCGTCAAGGAGACACCGATGCCCGACCTAAGCCAGGTGCAAGGCTCCGTGGTGAAGATCGAGACCAACAAGGGCGACATTTACGTCGAAACCTTTGACAAGCAGGCCCCCATTACCGCCGGCAACTTCCTACTACTCGTCAAGTCAGGGTTTTACAACGGGCTCACCTTCCACCGGGTGGTGCCGGACTTCGTGATCCAGGGCGGCGACCCCGAAGGCACGGGGAAGGGAGGGCCGGGCTTTACCATCCCCGATGAACCCAAGCCTGACCTGAAGCATGACCGGGGGATACTGTCTATGGCCAAGAGCGCGCTGCCCAACAGCGGCGGCAGTCAGTTCTTCATCGTCACCGGGCCGAAGGAAGCAGTTTC
>CALFVE010000008.1 GCA_937928475.1 uncultured bacterium
ACCTCCCCGACACGCAAGGGCCCTTCGACATTGCGCACCTGGCGCGCGGGCATGAACTCTTCACCGACCTGCACGACGACCCGCCCTTCGTCCATCATCTGATGGAACTGGCCACAGAGGTCTACCTTCGGGCGACCACCATGCTCAAGGCCGCCGCCGGCGAACCTTTGAACGGTGGTCATCACAGCGGCTGCGTCTACCTGGAGAACTGCGGCGTGCGTCTGTGCGACGATAGCGGCAGCCTGCTTTCCCCGCGCCTGCTGGAAGAATTCGTCCTGCCCTACCAGCGGCGGGCGCTGGCGGCCTTCGGCGGCGGCTGGGTGCACTGGTGCGGCTACCGCCGGCAAATGCTGGACGCTTATCTCCCGCTGCCCGAGGTGCGGGGCCTCAACATCGGACACATGGGGCCTTGCGATCCGACCGAGGTACTCCCGCGGGTAGTGGAAGCCGGCAAGGTCTACGTCGGCAACTGGCCCCGTCCGCCGGGCCAGAGCCTGGAGGAATACTTCGGCTCGCTGCTGCGCTGCCTGGGCGGCCGCAAGCGCGGGCTGATTCTCCAGATGGGTCGTGACGAGACCATGCCGCCGACGGGAGAGATCATGGCCCGGTGGCATCAGGCCCAGGAGGAACAACTGCGCTAGCGCCGTCCACGCCGGGGGAGCCTCACCCCCTTGCCCCCTCTCCCTGCGGGAGAGGGGGAAAAGGGGGAAGAGCTAGACAGCGACCCACTGCCATTTGAACCGTCCTGCGATTCACGCGAAGAGCGGTAGGGGGAGAGAGGAGAACTAAGATGCGCCTGCACATTGAGGGAGAGAGCCTCACCGTAGACGCCGAGCGCTTCATCGCCCGCTTCGGAGGGGCCGCGCTGGTCAGCGTGCGAGACCGGCAGAGCGGGACCGAGTTCTGCCGCGCCGACGGGTCCGTTTTTCCTCTGGAACTCTTCTACGTCAACCAGGACGTGCTTCCCGCTGACAAGCACCAGCAGGTCACCATCCAGCGCCTGTCCGACCTCGCCGCCCGCATCATTGTGTCCGGCAATGACTCGGACCGGGAACTTTTCCTGCGCCTCGACCCTGCCAGCGGGGATCTGTGCGTTACTCCCAGCGGCCAGAGCGCCCGCCGGGGCCTCGTCTCGGTGCGGTGGAACGTTGCTTTCCGGCGCGAGGCCGACCTGATTCTCCCCTGCGTCAACGGCCTCTTGGTGCAGGCCGACCGCGAGCATCCGGCTAGCCGCCGCTTCCCCTGGCCCTTCGAGTGGAACGCGCAACTGGTGATCGCCCAGCGCGGCGGCTGTTGCCTGATGCTGCACAGCGAGGACACGGCCTGGAAGTTCAAGGCGCTCAACCTGCACCGTCAGGACGGCCTCAGTTGCCTGGGCCTGGAGAGCGAGCAGGTCGGTCCCCTGTGGGACAATCGCAACGCCGGCGGCGTGGAGTGGCGTCTCAATGTCTACGAGGGCGACTGGCGCGTCCCTGCCGACCGCTACCGCGCCTGGCTGGAGCGCACCTATCATCTGGAGGAGAAGCGCGCCCAGCGTCCCGAATGGGTGCGCGAGATTGACTTCAGCCTGCAATGGGCGCACCCCGATCCGGAGGTGCTGGAGGCCCTGGCGCGGATCCATCCCCCCGAGCGCACGCTGATTCACCTCTCGGACTGGCGCACCAGCAAATATGACGTGAATTATCCCGACTACGTGCCGCGCGACGAGGCCCGCGCCTACCTGGCTCGCGCCAAGGCCCTTGGCTTCCGGGTCATGCCCCACTTCAACTACTTCGCCTGCTATGAGAAGCACCCGCTCTACGCTCGGCTCCAACCCTGGCAACTGCGCAGCCCCTATGCCAACGAGCCGCAGGGGTGGTACTATCCCTTTGACACCCACGACTACACCCGCATGGGCTACATTCATCCCGGCCTGGCCCTGTGGCGGCGCACACTAGAGACCGCTGTCCTGGAGGCGGTGACCACTCTGAATGCTCCTGCCGCCTTCCTCGACCAGACCCTGTGCACTTGGAACACCGACAATGGCCTGGTGGAGAGCATGACCACGGTAGAGGGTATGTACCGGCTTCAGGAGGAGTTCGCCGCCATCCGCCCCGACCTGGTGCTGGCCGGCGAAGGGCTAAACGAGATCAGTTTCCAGCGACAGTGCTTCGCGCAAGCACACATCCACGACGGCTGGCTGCCGCAACTGGAGCAGCGCCACGTAGACGCCGCCCACAGTATCTGCGCCTACCTGTGGCGTGGCCATACGCGGCTGGTCGGCTACTACCACCTGAATCCGGAGGCGCCCGATGTTGACCTGGGTATCGAAGTTTACCGGCGCATGGGAGCCATCCCCACGCTTATCTGCCGGGCGCGGGGGGAAGAGGCCCGGGCGCAGATTACTCCCGAGCGACCGGCGGTCCGCAGGCTCCTCGACCTTATAGAGGAGTCCGGCCCCTGAACTTGCGCCGGAGCACTGACCGGCAGCCGCAGCCGCAGCACCGCACGACCCAGATATGAGCACTACTCCGCCCGACAAACTCATCGCGCTTGACCTCGACGGTACCCTCCTGGCCGACGACAACTCCGTCTCGCCGGAGAACCTGGCCGCCATTGCCCGCGCCCAGCAGGCCGGCGCGGTGGTGGTCATCGTTACCGGCCGCCCCTATGTCTCGGCGGACCTCATCGTGCAGCGACTGGGGCTGACCGACACGCCCCTGGTGGCCTTCAACGGCGCGGTTATCCGCGAGCCAGGCGGCGGTCCCATCCTGTACGAGCGGCTCATGCCAGCGGACTTGGCCGCCGAAGTGGTAGAAGACTGCGTGCAGCGGCGCCTGCATTTGCACTACTACCTGGGCGACGATATGTTTGTTACCCGCTGCAGCCGCTGGGCCCTCCTCTACTGCCGCCGGACCGAGATGAGGGGCATTCCCGCCGGGGACCTGCGCCACTTTGCCGGCCGGTCGCCGGTCAAACTGATCATCATAGACTGGCCGCCGGTGATTGAGGCGCTGCTCCCGGAGTACGAGCAGCGCTATGCCGGGCGTCTCTACGTCACCCGCTCGATGCCGGAGTACCTGGAGTTCATGGACGCCTCCGTCTCCAAGGGGGCGGCGCTCGATTGGCTGGGGCAGCATTACGGTATTCCTCGCGAGCGCATCATGGCCGCCGGCGACCGACTCAACGACCTGCCCTTGCTGGAGCACGCGGGCTTCCCAGTGGCCATGCCCGCCGGCGACCTCGCCCTGCGCGCGGCCGCTGCCTTTGTCCCCCGCTCCCAGGAAGAAGGAGTCGCTGAGGCCATTGACCGGTTCCTTTCCCACGGCTGAGCATCCCCGTGCCCACCACCGGGGGACAGAACTTCGCTTGAAGAAACGTCGTCAAGGGAAGGTGCTTGTGGTGTCGTTCGCGAAGTTACCCTGTGGCAAGCCGTGCGGAGAGCATCCTATCCAGTTTCGCGTCGCGATGGGAGGAGTCGCCTGTGCTATCTCTTGAGCGTGCCAAGGAACTCGGCCTGCGAGCCGGGGCTAATCAACTATTTAACCTGCTCGCCCACGCCTCCAAAGATAACCTCATCCGCATTATGCGTCTGGCGGAGCGTCTGGCAACCACTGAGCACTATCGGGAGGAGATTCGCTGGCTGTGTGACCTGTTTCAGGCCGGTCACCCGGCCGGGGATTTGGCGATGCGCCTGTTGCATGAGGCTCACCCCAACGTACGGCGGCGGTTGGTCAACGGCCTGTTCCTCAACAACACTTTCGTCGGTCAAAAGGTGCGAGAACAGGTACGGCAGCGGTATGGCTTCACCCCGCCCTGGCTGATGGTGATTAGCCCCTCCATGCGCTGCAATCTGCGCTGCTACGGCTGCTATGCCTGGGAATACAGCAAACGCGAGCAACTGGAGCCCGAGGTGTTTGCCCGCGTGTTGGACGAGGCCGAGCAGTTGGGCATCTGCTTCATCACTATCTCCGGGGGCGAGCCCTTCATGTACGAGCCTTTCCTGGAGATGGCGGAGAAGCACCCCCAGATGGTCTTCCAGGTCTACACCAACGGCACCTTGATTGATGAGGCCATGGCTAAGTACCTGGTGCGGCTGGGTAACGTCTTCCCCGCCATCAGTGTCGAGGGCCTGAAGGAAGAGACCGACGGCCGGCGCGGCCCGGGCACCTTCGAACGCATCTGCGCCGCCATGCAGGCCCTGCGTCGGGAGGGCGCCGTGTATGGCTTCTCCTGCACCGCCACCAGCCTCAACACCGAGATCATCACCCGACCGGAGTTCATTGACTTTTGGGTCGAGCAGGGCTGCTACTTCGGGTGGTTCTTTACCTACATCCCCATCGGTCGCGACCCGGACCTGGGCCTCATGCAGACTCCGGAGCAACGCGACCGCCTCCGCCAGTGGACTCTGGAGATCCGGCGCACTCGGCCGATCTTTGTGGCTGACTTCTGGAACGACGGGCACCTCACCAACGGCTGCATGGCGGGCGGTCGCATGTACCTGCAGGTCAACCACCGGGGCGACGTGGAGCCCTGCGTCTTTGCCCACTTCGCCGTGGACAACATCCATGATAAGTCCCTGGCGGAAGCGCTCAACTCCGACTTCTTCCGGCACATTCGCAGCCAGATCCCTTACCACGAGAACGTACTGCGCCCCTGCATGATCATTGACAATCCTTGGGTGCTGCGCCAGGCTGTGGAGAAGTATGGCGCCTACTCGACCGACAACGCGGGGCACAGCCTGCTCTGCGAGCTCGCCGCTGACCTGGACCGCTATGCCCAGGAGTGGGGAAAACTTGCCGACCGGGCCTGGGCGGAGGGCTACGAGTGGGCGAAAGAGGGTGGCATGCTTGCTACGGGTGCACTTGATCGCGCCGAATCCGAAGGCAGCAAGGTCGGAGCGCCGACGGGAGAGTAAAGGGCTTTTTCCACCCCTGAGTCTCCTGCAGGTGGCGGCGCTGACTCCCGCAGATGTGGAGGTCAAGGTCACCGACGAGTCCCTGGAGCCGGTGCGCTTCGACGTGGAGGCAGACCTGGTGGGGCTGACCGCCCTGACCTCCACCGCGCCGCGCGCTTATGAGATCGCCGATGAGTTTCGGGCGCGCGGCGTCCCCGTGGTGATGGGCGGGATGCACGCCTCCGCGCTGCCCCAAGAGGCCCTGCAGCACGTAAGTGCGGTGGTCATCGGGGAAGCGGAAAACCTCTGGCCCCGCCTGCTCGAGGACTTCCGCCGGGGCGATCTCCAGCCAATCTACCGGCACCAGACGTTGCCGAACCTGGCGGGCGTGCCCCCGCCGCGCCGAGACTTGCTTCCCCTCCATCGCTACTATGCGCAGTCCACCCTCCAGGCCTCGCGCGGCTGCCCCTACAACTGTGCCTACTGCGCGGTAACCTCCTTTTTCGGTCACAGCTATCGCTGCCGTCCCGTGGAGGAGGTCATCGCCGAGTGCGCCTCCCTGCGCGGCAAACCCCTGGTCTTTCTGGACGATAACATTGTCGGCAGGCCCTCCTATGCGCAACGGCTATTTGAGCGGCTGCGCGATCTGAAGGTCACCTTCGTGAGTCAAGCGTCCACCACGCTGCTGCAAACCCCCGACCTGCTCCGCCAGGCCTCCGAGGCCGGCTGCCGACTTCTCTTCATCGGCTTGGAGACGCTCTCCCCGGCCAATCTCGCCCAAATGGGCAAGCGCATCAACGTGGTGGGGCGATATCGCGAGCTCGTCAAGCGACTGCACGACCTCAACATCTCCTGTGTGGGCAGTTTTATGTTCGGGATGGACGAGGATGATGAGGATGTCTTCGACCGCACCGCCGACTTCGCCGACGAGGTGGGCCTGGACGTCGGGCAGTTCTCCATTCTCACCCCTCTCCCGGGCACCCGGCTTTACGACCGCCTGGAGGCCGAGGGCCGCATCATCGAGCGGGACTGGTCTAAGTATGACGGCGGACACGTGGTCTTCCGCCCCTTGCGCCTGAGTGTAGAGGCCCTCGAAGCCGGCTTCCGCCGGCTCTACGAACGCTTCTACTCCCTGGGCGCCACCCTCAAACGCTGCAGCCGCCACCTGAACTCGGTGGCAGTGCTGGTCAACACTCTCTACCACCGGCAGGTCCGGCGCTGGCTCACGGAGAACCCCTGAGTCGTGAGCGTCGTTGCACCTCCCGTGAACCACGCCCCGGCTGTTCAGGCTTCCTATGCCCGGCTCCCGGTGGTGCTTTTCGCGTTCGCCGTCTCCCTGCTCTTCGGCCTTCCCCACCTGCTGATGTGGCGTCAACTGGCGGCGCAGGGCCGCCCCTACGCCGCCCTCGCCGTCGAACACGTCACCGCGCTCACCTATGACGAGACCACCTACTACGCGCCCCGCCTCCGCGAGGTCTACGACGGCCGCCCGCTGACTGCCGATCCCGCCGGCTGGGAGCACAAGCCCCAGTCGGCCTTCTCCGGCGTGGGCCTGCTCCCGCCTCTCTTGCTCGCTCCCCTCACCTTCCTGGCGCACGGCCGCACCGACGCCGTCTTCCTCCTCTGCGACTTCCTGCTCCCCCCGCTGCTGCTGCTGGCGCTGCTCTGGCTGTGCCGAACTTTGGGCCTTCCCCTCTGGCCTTCGGCCGCCGGAAGCCTGCTGCTCCTTATCGCCCACGACCAGATCACGCTGCTTTTGCGCCTGCTGGTGCATCCCCACTGGTCGCTGCTCAGCGACAGCCTCCACCTCGGCCAGTCCTACCGGCCTGTGGAGTACAGCCGCTTGCCCATTCCGCAACTGGGCTACCTCTTTGTCGTTTTCGCCCTCGCCGCTTTGTACCGAGTCGCAACTCGGCCCCGGCCTGGCGCGGTCGCCCTGGCCGCCCTTGCCCTGGGTTCGCTCTTCTACACTTATCTCTTCTACTGGACCTATCTCCTGGCCGGCGCGCTGCTCTGGGCGCTCTTCCTCCTGGCGCAGAGGCGACCGGCCGCCGCGGGCGCAGTGCTGGCGGCCGTGGCTGGCGGCTGTCTCCTCGGCCTGCCGGTCCTCTGGCAACTGGCCACGCCCGACGCCTACGTCGGCAAAGCCTTTCTCGAAGCCCGCCAGACCTGGGGCGGCAAGACCGTCAACTTCGCCCACCACAAGTATGAAATCGCGCTCTGGCTGATCGTGCTCGCGGTCTTCCCCTGGCGCGACCGCCGCTTCCCGCTCTTTGTTGCCTTTCTGCTGGCCCCCTACGCCTGTGTGCTCGCCAGCCGCCTGGCTCATCTCAATGCCCAGGAGTGGCACTGGTTCGGCCGCTGCTGGTATCCCTGGATGGCTCTGACGCTCCCCGTGGCGCTCTGGGCGCGGGTGCAGGAGCCTTGCGCCCACGGGGTCTGCCGGAGAGTGCGGCCCTGGGTGCGCGCTCGTCTGCTGACGCCGGTGATGGCGGCCACTGCCTTGGGCTGCCTGGCCTACGGCTTCAACGACCACGTCCGCTACGGCCTGGCCATGGCCCCCTGGCACACCTTCTCCCCCGGAGAAGCCGCCGCCTACGCCTGGCTGCGCAACAACGCCCCCCGGGACGCCGTCGTCGCCGCCGCCGACTGCAATGTGCTCGCGCTCGTCCCCGTCTACACCCAATGCAACGTCTACCTGCCCTACTGCCTCATCTCTCCGGCTTCCGACGAGGAACTGATGGAACGCTTCTGGACTCTCGTTCGCTTGTTTGACCTGCAGGAGGCCGCTGTCCAGCGTTTCCTGGCCGCCGAGCGCCATTCTCCCGAAGGCTTCTGGTACCCCCATCGCTGGTGGATGATCAACTGGCTGTTCCACACGCGCTTCGGCGAACTGGCCCTGCCGCCGGAGGCGCGCGCTGGCCTGGAAGCCGCCCGCCGCCGCGTCAGCCAAATGCCGCTCCCCGCCCTGCTCCGCCGCTACCGCCTCGATTACCTCTGGGTAGATTCGGAGATGCGCCGGTACTGCCGCGTCAGTCCCGACCGGCAGCCCTACCTGCGTCGAATGCATGACGACTCCGGCGTCGCTCTCTACCGCGTGACGCCGGTGGATGCCAGCCGCTAAGGAGCCTGCCTATGCCCACAGTCGAAAGCGAGGTCCTCATCAACGCCCCGGTTGAGCAAGTCTACGTCCTGGCCCGCGAGATCGAGCGCTTCCCGGAGTTCATGGAAGACGTGCGGGAGGTGCGCATCCTGGAGCAAACCCCGGAGCGCCAAGTCAGTCGCTGGGTGGGTGTCATCAAGGAACTGCGCCGCACTCTCACTTGGACCGAGGAGGACTTCTGGGACGACGAGCAGCGGGTCTGCACCTTCCGGCAGACCGAGGGGGCGTTCACCGCCTACGGCGGCCGCTGGGAGTTTCGCGCCGAAGGGGACAGCACCCGCGTGCGCCTGCGCGTGGACTATGAGTACCATGTCCCCCTGATCGGGGCGCGTATCCAGAACCTGCTGCGCAAGAAGATGCAGGCCAACACCGACGCTATGCTGGCGGCCCTCAAGGCCGAGGCGGAAGGCAGAGCGGGCGCGGAGGGATAAGGGCGCCCCTGCGCCGGCGGCAGAGGCTGAGGGGAACTACGGCCGCCGCGCCGAGGGCTGGGTGAGCGTGGACGCCCGGATCTTCTCCAACTCCCCCGGTTCCAGCACGCCCAGCAGGATGAAGCAGTGCGTGCGGTTGGTCCACACTGCGGCGTTGGGGTACTTCTCCGCGCTCCCCCGCGCCTTGACCGGCAGTTCAAACAGGGAGATGACGTTGATTCCGTCCCAATACTCCAGCCACAAGATCTTGCAGCCGCCCACCTCGGTTACGCCCGACTCAGCCTCCTGCAGCCGGTAGCCCGGGGGCATGTACGCCGGGAGAAAGGCCTGGAAGCCAACCAACCTCTCGGCCTCCGCCAGGGACCCGCACTCCTTCTGCACCGGCGCTTTGACTACCTCGACGCCCGGGGGCACCTCAAAGGTGAACAGGCTTTCGGGCGTCGGGACGTCGTACTCGATGCTCTGATAGATCAAGGAACTGACCAGTTGGCGCTGTTCGTCGTAGTCGTCCCTGCGCAGCCGGAAGTGCGTCACCTTGTCAAGGGCATAACGTGCCCGGATCGCGCCGCGGCCATCATAGACCCCGATAGTGTAACAAGGGCGCCCGGCAACGGTCTGCTCTTCCTCCAGTACCACGCGGGCTCCCGCCTGCCGAGTCATCCGCAGACCCTCTCGCTGTTCGGCCACGCACGCGGAGGGGCCTTCGCACGGGCTGACAATCACCCTTTTCTGCTGGGGGTAATAGTTCCACTGGGTCTGGCTGCCCCGGACCGTGAGGGTGCCCTTTTCGGAATCGGGACTGACCGTGAGATACCGCCGGCAACCCCGCGCGGCGGTGACTTCCTGGGTGTAGCGTCTGACCTCCCGGCCTCCCTCGTAGACCACAAAATCGCGCCGGCCCCGGAACCTGACTTGCGCCCACGCCTCCTGACTGCGCTCCAGCAGGCGCCAGGCCTGCTCCGAGCCGCCTGCTCCCGCTGGCTCCGTCCCCTGCTGGCGGCACGCCGACGCGGACACCAGCAAAAGCAGCGCCAGCCCGCCCGCCGCTACCAACATGGACAAACTAATCTTACCCGTGCACACACAGGCCACCTACTCCCGCCTCACCGCAGCGACACGGGGGCACGCAACAGTGGGTAAAGCACCGGTCCGCCACATGCTCGCGGTGCGCCAGCACTAGCTGTTGGAGGAGTTCCGGCATCGCGTCCCCTCCGGCGGGGACCGAGCCGGCGATCACCGCCGACGCCGGCATTGCTTCGCCGGAGGGATTCCAAGAGGGAGCACCTCGGAACAGGAACCCCCCCGCCATCAGCACCGCCAGGACGGCCACCATCGCCAGCCCGTAGACGAGCGCACCCCGACGCGCCGGACGCCGCAGGTAGCGCGACGGCCGGGGCCCTCGCACCCGCCCCCCACTCTCGCGCACCCGCGCCATCACCTCGCGCGTGAAACCGGCGGGCGCGCCCACCGGCCGTTGCACCCGTAGGAGACGCCGCACGGCTTGCATCTCCTGCGCAAACCGCCGGCAGCCCGGGCACCCCTCCCAGTGCTCTCGGATTGCCACCTCCCAGCGCAACGACCTGTCGGTGTCCTCCGCCAACACCACCCACTTGCGAAATTTGCTACATCGCATCCTTACCGTCCCTTGCTGCTTCCCGGCGCGCGAGTTCATCGCGACTCCATTCCTCCCGCCACCATCAGCTCGGGCGCCAGGCGGTCCCGTAGTTTCTCCCGCAACTGGTTCCTTGCATTGAAAAGCCGGCTCTTCACCGTCCCCACGGGGCAGCCCAGGATGTCGGCCACTTCTTGATAACTCAGTCCCTGCAAGTCCGACAGTACCACTACCGGCCGCAGCCGATCCGACAACTCCCCCACCGCCCGCCACACCTCCCGCTGCAACTCCTGGCGCATCGCTTCGTCCAGAGGCCCGTTTCCGCCCTCATCCGCCAGGTCCCGGCCCATCTCCGTCTCGTCCCCGCTCTCCAGCGGTTCGTCTATGGACACCAGACCCACGCCCCGCCGCTTGCGGCTGCGCGCCGCGTCTATCGCCAGATTCGAGGCGATCCGGTACAGCCAGGTCTGAAAACTCGAGGCCCCCCGGAACCGGGGCAACCCCTGGTAGGCCCGCAGGAAGGTCTCCTGGGCCACGTCTTGCGCCTCCACCGGATCATGCACCATGCGCAGGACATAGTTATAGACGCGGTCCTGGTAATGGGCCACCAACTGCTCGAAGGCCCCCAGGTCGCCGCCCTTGGCCCTTTCCACCAAGTCGGCCAGGTTGTCCCGCTCCCCCGCTGCCGTGCTCATAGACGCTCAATCAAAATCGAAGTTCAGTTCCTCGCGGCCCTCAGTCTCCTTCTCGCTCTCCGGCCTTCCTCCGCCCAGGTACAGTTGCGCCTCCAGCGCATGATGGTAAGGCGACCACGGCCCCGGCCCGGACTCCGCACTTTCCCGGTAGTCGGCGAAAGTCTGGATCTTCGCGTCCAGGTTATCAGCATAGTGCAAGGCTAAGGCCTCCGCGATCTTCGGCCGCACCGGCGCCCCGTACTGGAGTTCCCCGTGGTGACTGAGCAGCAGATGCGTCAGCAACTGCCGCAGCCCGCTGGGGAACTCCGGCACCTGCGCTATCCTGGCCGTCACGAATCGGTCGGTCAGCACCAGGTGTCCGCAAAAGCGCCCCTCATCCGTATAATCGAAAGCGTACTCGCCTCGCAGTTCGAAGACTTTGCCTACGTCGTGCAGCAGGGCGCCGGTAATCAGAAGATCATAGTTGAGATCGGGATGCAGGCGCACGGCCGCGCGGCACAGGCTGGCCACCGCTAGCGTGTGTTCCAGCAGCCCACCTCGGTAAGCATGGTGCAGCCGCGCCGCCCCCGGCGCCGTCGCAAAGCGCTCCCGAAACTCTGCCTCGCCGAAGACTGCCTCCAGCAGAGCGCGTAGCGGCTCGGTCGAGACCGAGGCCACCATCTCCTCTAGCTCCGCCTCCATCTCCTCCCGGGCCCGCGGCGACTCCCGCACCAGGTCCGCCGCCTCGTACTCGCCCGGCTCCGCGAGACGTAGGCCGGCGAGCACCAGTTGCGGGCTCCCCCGGTATTCGTCTACCCGGCCCTCCACCATCACCACCCGGCCCACCGCCAGCGCCTGCGCCGCTTCCTCCGCTCCTTCCCAGAGCCGGGCCGTGATCGCCCCCGTGCGGTCGGCCAGCCGCAGATCCAAGTACTGCCCTGGCTTGTTCCGGAAAGGACACAGCCGCATCTCCGCGAGCACAAAGGGCGCGCTTACCGCCTGTCCGAGCGCAAGTTCACTGACCATCGGCTTGGCCACCGCTGCTGCTCACTCCTTCGCCTCGCCGCCCGCTGCTCCCGAAAACTCCTTGAGCACGCGCGCAAACTGGGCCAGGCGTCGCTGCACTTTGCCGTGCACGCTGTCCTCCGGGTATGCTCCGTCCGCGTCTGGTTTACCGGCGGGCAGGCCGGTGAGCAACTCCAGGCCTTCCTCTAGGGTTCTCATTGTGTATACGTGAAACTCTCCGCGCCGCACCGCCTCCACTACATCGGCCCGCAGCATCAGGTGCCGCCGGTTGGCCGCCGGGACGATTACCCCCTGCGTCCCGGTGAGGCCCTGGCGCCGGCAGGCATCGTAGAAGCCCTCCACCTTGCGGGTCACGCCCCCCACCGGCTGGATCAAGCCGTGCTGGTTGACCGAACCGGTCACCGCCAGGTCCTGGCGCAGCGGCACTCCCGACAGGCTGGAGAGCAAGGCGAACAACTCTGCCGCCGAGGCCGAGTCCCCCTCGATCTCCTCGTAACTCTGCTCAAAGCCTAGGCTCACGGAGCAACTCAGCGGCTGGTTCGTGGCATACTTCTCCCCCAGGTAGCCGCTGATGATCAGCACGCCCTTGTCGTGGGCCGGCCCGCTCAGTCTGACCTCCCGCTCAATGTTCACTACCCCTGGCCGCCCTAGGAAACTCCGGGCCGTGATCCGTGTCGGTTTCCCGATCACGTAATCGCCGAGCGGCACCAGGGCGATCCCGTTGACCTGCCCCACCGCCCTCCCCTCGGTATCCACCATCAGCACGCCCTCTTTGATCACGTCTAGCAGGCGCTCCTCCACCCGGTTCGACCGCCACACGTGCTGCTCAATGGCCTTGACCACGTCCTCGGCCCGCACCAGGTCCCCAGGCTGCCGGTGCGAGGCCCAGTAAGCGGCCTCCTGCACCAGGTCGGCGATATCCATGAAGCGCGTGGTCAGTCGGTTCTGGTCCTCGGCCAGCCGCGAGCCGTGCTCGATGATCTGGGCCACCGCCTCGGCGGTGAAGGGCGGCAGGCCCCGTTCCTGACAGAGCCGCGCCACGTAGCCCAGGTACTGGCGCTCGTTCGCGCGGGTCCGCCGCATGTCCAAACCCAGATCCGCCTTCACCTTGAACAGTTTGCCGAAGTCCTCGTCGTACTGGTGCAGCAGATAGTACAGTTGGGGGGTACCGATCAGGACCACCTTGACGTCCAGAGGGATCGGCTCCGGTTCCAGGGTCACCGTGGAGACAAAGCGGAACTGATCGCCCAGGGACTCAATCTTGATCTCCCGGTTCTTCAGGCACCGCTTCAGCGCGTCCCAGGCATAGGGCCGGGTCAGCAGGGCCAGCACCTCCAGGATCAAATACCCGCCGTTCGCCCGGTGCAGCGCCCCCGGTCGGATCATGGTGAAATCGGTGACCAGCGCCCCCATCTGCGTCTGGTACTCCACCTCGCCGGTGAGATTGTGCAGCGTCGGGTTGGGCTCATAGACCACCGGAGCCGCCCGATCGCGACCGTGCTCGATGAGCAGATTCACCCGGTAGCGGTCGTAGGGACTGTGCCCCATCGGAGTGAATCCCGGCGGTAAGGGCAAGGGCAGGTTGTGCTCTTCGCCGTCGCGGAACTGGGCCACATTGTCCACCAGATCCCGCATCAGCGCCTGCAGGTGCTCCACTACCTCGGGCAGGTCGGCGTACTTCTCGATCAGCGCCTCCACCAGGTGGGCGGTGGCGAACTGCACCGTCTCCCGGTCGAGTTGGCGCACCTGGGCACGGGCCTCGTGCTCCCGGCGGTGGCCGCGGCGGAGAATGTCAATCAGCCGCTCCTGCAGTTCCTGGCGCTTCTTCTCCAGCGCCCCTCGCTCCTCTTCAGGCAGCGCGGCGTATTCCTGCGGGGATAGTACTTCTCCGTCCTTGGCCGGGGCCACAATGAGGCCGTCGGGTCCCCGACCGATGGCGAAGCCCGCCGCTTGCGCCTCCCGCTCGAACTCCCCGATCTCCTGCTGGCGCTCCTCGCGAAACTGCTTGAGCACCTGGTCGCGCCGCTCCTGGTAGTCGTCGCTGTCAAAGGCCGCCGCAATGGCCTGGCCCAGATTCTTGATCAGTTCCTCCGCGTCGCGCCGCAGTTCACCGCCTCGGCCCGCAGGCAAGCAAAGCGCCCGAGGGCGACGCGGGTCCTCAAAGTTGTGGACGTAGCACCATTCGGCGGGTGGGGGCCGCTTGGCTGCTGCTTGTTCCAGCGCCATCCGAGCCATCAGAGTGCGACCCGTCCCCGCCGCGCCCATCACAAACAGATTGAAGCCCTGCCCAGCGATCGC
>CALFVE010000009.1 GCA_937928475.1 uncultured bacterium
TGCAGTGGGTGTGATGACTGAACTAGCATGCCCAGGTCGTGCGGGTCTTTCAGGAGAGCGCAGGCTGGTCGGCTGGATAATAATCGGCTTGGGTCTGGCTCTGGGGCTGATCATCCATTACAACCTCACCTTTCCCCAGGCGCAAGGGCGATATCTGTTCCCCACGCTTCCTGTGGTCGGCACGCTCGGGGCTTTGGGGCTAGAGCGCTTGACCCGACGGTGGCGCTTGATCCACCGCTGGACGCCCCTGGCCGTCTCCGGGCTGTTGCTAGCCGTCGCGGTGAACGAACTGGTCGCCGTCATTTGGCCAGCATACTGGCGAGGGTAGGCCAGGGTTTCGGCAGCACGAACGAAGGAGCCAGCCCGGCGAGTGCTAAGCACGGGGCCCACACAGGAGGACTCAACACAATGTCCAAGACTACGTTCCTGGTGTTGCTTATAGTTGGACTGATGGCCGCTCCCCTGGGGGCACAGGCTCCCGCGGCCCAGCCGGCGGTGCTCTTCGTGCCGCTCCGGCCGGACGCCCAGGTCGCCAAGCACCTGGAGGAGGCCGGGTTTGTCTGGAGCAACGTGGCGCGCAACCAGGACCTCAGCGCCGACCTGCTTGGGCACTTCAGCGCCGTGGTCCTTACCGAGTTTCCCCAGGTGGGTACTCAAGGGCCGACCGCCGAGCAGACCGCTTACATGGACCTGCTCCGCCCTAGTTGTCACCGAGGACCTGGAGAAGGCGGAAGGACACGGTTTCGGCCAGGAAAGCGGCCGACTCAGGCGCCGGTTGCCCTGCCGCGGGTTCCGCCGGACGGGCCCAGCGCCGGGAGCAGAAAGGCGACCTAGCAGTGCTATCGGCAGAGGAGGCTAATCGGCAGTATTTCCGGGAGGCCTATGGCACCGGAGAGCACGGGTGGGAGGCGGAGAAGCCCTCACCGTGCGGGCTGGAGTACTTGGCCCGGGTGGCGAAAGTGGTTCCTGGGGGTAGGCTGCTCGATGTGGGTTGCGGGGAGGGGCGGCACTGCTTTGCGGCGGCCCGGGCGGGGTTCCAGGTGATCGGGGTTGACTATGAGCCGCTGGCCTTGCAGCGGGCGCGAGAGGCCGCGCGCAGGCTGAAGTTGGCCGGCGTTACCTTCCGCAGGGCCAACGTGTTCTCCCTGCCGTTCCCTGAGGCCTACTTTGATGTTCTGCTCGATTACGGCTGCCTCCATCACCAGCGCAAGGCGGATTGGGCCGCTTACCGCAGGGCGCTGCTGCGCGTGCTGAAGCCGGGCGGGTTCTACCTGCTCTCGGTCTTCAGTCCTCATTTCCGTATGTTCCGCGGACGCCGGCGTCCCTGGCATATCGCCTACGGCGCTTATCGGAGGTGTTTCACGCTGGAGGACATCCGAGCACTGTACGGACGAGACTTCGAAGTGTTGGAGGCGAGAGAAGAGCGAGACGAGCGCACTGGCCTCTGGCACCTGCTGATGAGGCGGAAAAACGGGAATTTGTAAAACAGGCCAGTGGTGAGAGGGGAAGTGGGAAGTGGAAGGTGGGAGACGGCGGAGAGGGGTCGGGGACAGGGGCGTCGCAGATAGGCCTTGGGAGGGAGGTAAGATGGAAAAGCCGTTTTTTGTCGAGACGTTGGAGAAGCATGACCCGCAGTTGCTGGAACAGATGCAGGCGGTGCAGGCCCTGGCGGCGGGCGAAGGAGCGCTGCCCCAGAAGATCAAGACGCTGATGAGCATGTTGGGGGACGCGATTCTGGGGCACCCCGAAGGCGTGAAGGCGCTGGCCGCACAGGCCCGGGCGCAGGGCGCTACCGAGGAGGAGATCCGCGAGACGGTGCGGATGGCCTTCTTCTGCGCGGGGATGCCCGGTCTGGTTACGGCCACCCGAGCGCTGGAAGGCTAACCCGGCACGAGGGGTCCGATGTCGCTAGTGGTCGTGCGTGAGGTTACCTGCAAGACCGTCCTAAACCGCAGCAGCATCAGCGACTACTCGCTCAACTGCTACACCGGCTGCGCCCATGCCTGCGTCTACTGCTACGCACGCTTCATGCAGCGCTTCCATCCCCATCCCGAGCCCTGGGGAGAGTTCGTGGACGTCAAGGTCAATGCGGTAGAAGCGCTGAGGCGGCAACTAGTTCGAGCCAGGCCGGGGCAGGTCTTCGTGAGCAGCGCCTGCGACGGCTGGCAGCCAGTCGAGGCGGAGCGCCGGCTGACCAGGGAGTGCTGCCGCTTGCTCCTCGAGCGCGGTTTCCAGGTGAATGTCTTGACCAAGAGCACGCTGGTGCTGCGCGACCTAGACGTGTTGACGGCGGGCAAGGCGAGGGTGGGGGTGACGGTTACGACGCTCGACGAGCGGCTGCGACGGCTGTGGGAGCCGAAGAGCGCGAGCGTGGAGGAGCGCTTCCGGGTGCTGGCGCAGGCGCGGGGAGCGGGCCTGGAGACGGCCATCATGTTCGGCCCGGTACTGCCCTTTCTTTCGGACAGTCAGGCCTCCCTGGAGGCGATGCTCGAGCGGGCGAGGGACCTGGAGATAGACGTGATCTGGGTGGATGCGCTGAACCCGCGCCCCCGGGTCTGGCCGGCCGTGGCTGCGCTCCTGCGCCGGGAGTTTCCTGACCTACTGCCCTCCTACAGCCGGGTGCTGTTCGAC
>CALFVE010000010.1 GCA_937928475.1 uncultured bacterium
AACCCGCAGGGTCACTGCCCCAGCCTCCGAGGCGCACCACCTCTCCTTCCGCGGTCACCACCTCGAGAGCCAGAATGTGGTTCGCCGTCACTCCGTATTTCAGGCAGTGGGCGCCTCCGGCATTGTGCCCCAGGTTGCCTCCCAGGGTGCTGGCCAGTTGGCTGGAGGGATCCGGGGCAAAGAACAGGCCCAGCGGCTCCAGGCGCTTCTGCAGGTCGAGGTTGACCACGCCCGGCTGCACTACGGCGCAGAGGTCGTCGGGGCGAATCTCCAGAATGCGATCCATCCGAGTGAGGCTGATCACCAGGGAGGCAGGAGCGGGGATGGGACCGCCGGAAAGGCTGGTGCCCGCTCCACGGGGGACGAAGGGCACCCGGTGCCGCGCACAGACCCGCACCAGCGCGGCCACCTCTTCAGTGCTCTCGGGCAGCGCCACGGCCGCGGGCAACCGCTGCTCGAGGGCCGCGTCATATTGGTACAGGTGCAGGGAGAGAGGGTCGGTCAGCAGCCGCTGGGCACCGACGGCGCGCCGCAAGTCCTCTACCACCAGGGCCGGGAGTTGGGGGAGAGAGGCCAGGCTCCTCATGGGCGTGAACAAGGAGGTAGCACACACTTCCCAGCCTGTGAACACGAGCGCGCCTGCTCAGGGCGTGGAAGGCGAAGAAAAGCCCTCGCGCACCACGGCGCGCTCTAGGTCGAACCTAGGTCTACCGGGGGCCGAATGTCGCCTAGTTTCTTGATCTCCGCCAGCGTCATCAGCGCCTCCAACTGCTTCTGGGCCTCCGCCGCGGTGCGCGTGACGGTCAGCATCTCGCGAATGTTGTCCTCCACCTGCTCGAAAGGAGGAATGCCGGGCGCCTGGTAGCTGTTGCGCTTGACGATGAGCCAGCCCATGCCCGGCTCCTGGAAGACTGCGCTGATCTCGCCGTCCTTGGTCAAGGTGAAGGCGACTTTCTGGAGTTCCTTATCGCCCCTGCCCACCGGCCCCAGATACCCTCCGTTGTCCCGCCCGTAGGGGTCCAGGTTGAAGTCCTTGGCAGCTTTATCCCAGGTGATCTTGCCCGCCACGATGTCGGCCCGCAGTTTCTCCGCCTCCTCCTTGGTGCTGACCGCGATGAAACTCACGTCCATCGCTTCCTCGCGGGCCAGATTCTGCTTGTTGGTCTCGTAATACTTGCTCACGTCCTGGTCGGTGACGTTTACCTTGGGCTTGACCATCTTTTCCAGCAGGATCTGCTGGCGGAGCCGCTGGCGGAAGGCAGAAACGGTCAAGCTCTGCTCCAGCAGCCATATTTCAAAGGTCTTGCCACTCATCCGGGCGCGATTGTCAATCTGACGCTTAGTCCGCGCGTAGGCCTCGTCAATCTCGGCTTCCGTGCAGGTAAGGCCTCTTTTCTTGGCCTCTAGGTCCACCACCAGTTGTTGGATCAGTTGCTCGCGCACCTGGTAGCCAAAGCGGGCCTTGAGTTCGGCCACGAGTTGCGCCTCGGTGATCTTCTCACCGTTGACGATGGCCACGACGTCGCTCTGCGCCTGGGCTCGGTTGGCCAGCAGGCTGAGTAGACCAGCGCCGAAGATCAGCGTGAGGGCCGCCAGGCGGCCGCCGATTGACTTGAGCATTCTGTGTCTCCTAATTCTGGGTTAGGGGAGCCGAAGAACCGTCGGCGCTCACGGCGGGCCGCGCCTCGATCCGCAGGACCCCGTCTGCAATCTCGGTGGTCGTGCCGAGCCGCCCGCAGTATCCGGCAAATCGGCGCAGGATAGCGTCCCGCTTCGCCGGCGGCGGATACTCCGGCCTCAGGCGAGTGGGGGGCAGATGAACCGGCACTACCTGGATCGTCCAGCCCTGCCCTTCCGTGTAGCGCAACTGAAAGATGGCGCTCTCCATCCGGGGGCCCTGGCGCTGATCGAAGATGAAGTTCCCCATGCTGTACAAGATGGGCCGGCCCTGGTAGATCTCAATCCCCTCCAGCACGTGCGGGTGGTGCCCCAGCACCAGGTCGGCTCCGGCTTCTACTGCTGCATGCCCCACCTGCTTCTGCCGCTCGCTGGGATGCTCCCAGTACTCCTGTCCCCAGTGATAGGAAACAATCAGCAGGTCACATTTGTTCTTGACCGCCGCAATCTGTTCCCGGTGCCGACATAAATCCCGGGGAACCCGTGAGGGGCAATCGACCGGAAAGTCCAGATCGGTGTAAGCCAGCCAGCCCACGGTCAGACCGTTGACAGTCGTCATCCGGGGCCAGGAGGCCTGGGCCCGCACTCTCGCGCCGCCTACGTACTTGATCCCCACCCGGTCCAAGTGCTTGAGCGTCTGCAGGTAGCCCTCCCGACCGGGGTCTGTGCAGTGGTTGTTGGCGAGAGTGACCATGTCAAACCCCGCCAGGGTGAGCACCTTGACGTACTCTGGATTGGCCCGGAAGACGCAATTAGGCGGGTCGTGGGCGCCGACCGTGGATAGCGGCGATTCCAGGTTCCCGAAGGTAAAATCCGCAGCGGCCAGATCCTCCGCGACCTCTTGGATGATCCATTTGCAGCCTTTCTGCTTGATCATCCGCCCCACCGAGCGGTCGAGCATGATGTCTCCGACCGCGCAGAGGCTGAAGGTGCGCGGCGCCGGAGGCGCCGGCAGGGAAGGAATCGCACTGGCAACAGCAGACAGGGCGGGGTCGGCCGCATTCTGGCTGCGCCCACACGCAAGCAGCGTGGCCAGCAGGGCCACGCCCACCAACAGTACGCCTTTCCTGAGCACGGTCATGTCTTTGCTCCGGCTCCCTCGCGCGGAATCATACCGCAGGGGGCAGGCGGCGTCAAACAACCCGGCGGGGGCCCGGCAAGGCCTGGGCATCGGCGCTCTCCGAGGGGGCCGGGATGAGCATAGCGAGTTCGGCCCGTTGGGGCGAGCAGCGTGGACCGCGTTCCCGGCGCAGACGCCGCTCACCCGGCCCCTCTCTTTGCTGCCCACCGCTGTCCGCGGGCGGATAAAGGTCGCAGCACCCTCCCTGGGCGCATTGCCCCCGCTTTCGGGCCTGTGCTATAATCGCGCCACCGGCAGGAGCGCCGGGGCGCATGTTCGAACTCACCGTGGAACGCCATTTCTCCGCTGCCCACCGCCTGGACAACTACCCGGGCGCCTGTGCCCGCCTGCACGGACACAACTACCGGGTGCTGGTGACCTTTCGGGCCGAGGGGCTCGACGAGGCCGGCTTTGGAGAGGATTTCGCGGCCCTCAAGCAGGTCTGTGACGGAGTTCTCGAAGGGTTGGACCACCAGTACCTGAATGAGCACCCCGCCTTCGCCGGGCAAAACCCCACGGCGGAAGTGCTCTCGCGTTACTTGTATGCAGAGATCGGCCGGGCCGCCGCCACCCTGCCGGTGCGATTGTCCGCCGTGGCGGTATACGAATCCGCCACCAGCGCCGTTACCTACCGGGAGGACTGAGGTGCGCTGCCTGGCGCTCCTCTCCGGCGGGCTGGACTCCCTGGTGGCCGCGACCCTCGCAGGCGCGGAGCATGACCTGGCGCTGGCCCTGACCTGCGATTACGGCCAGCGAGCCGCGAAACGGGAGATCGAGGCGGCCCGCGAGCAGGCGAAGTGGTTGGGGTGCCGGCACCAGATCGTGGCCTTGCCCTGGCTGGGAGCCCTGGGCGGCAGCGCGCTGACCGAGGAAGTCGTGGCCCTGCCCGAGCCATCGCTGGAGGACCTAGGTGACACCGAGGTTATCTCTCAGACCGCCCGCGCCGTGTGGGTCCCGAACCGCAACGCAGTGCTGGTCAACGTGGCGGCGGCCTTTGCGGAGCGGCTGGGCGCGACGGCGGTGGTTTGCGGGTTCAACCGCGAGGAAGCGGCAACCTTTCGGGACAACTCGCGCGCCTTCGTGGCGGCTGTGAACAGACTCTGGCGGTACTCAACCGCCACCACAGTGCGCCTGCTCGCGCCCACGCTGGAGCTGGACAAACGGGAGATCGTGCGGCAAGGCCGGGCGCTGGGCGCGCCGCTGCACCTGGTCTGGAGTTGCTACCAGGGCGGGGAGAGGCAGTGCGGGCGGTGCGAATCGTGCCGCCGGCTGGCCCGGGCGCTGGAGGCGGAGGGTGAGTAGTTGGTGGTTGGTAGTTGGTACTGCGCGGTCGGCGCTCGGTAGTGGAAGAGGGCAGGGTCGCGGGTGACCAGGCGCGTGGGGGCGGCCGAAGCGGCTCACGGCCGGGGTCTCTTGCCACCGTGGCGCCTCCTGGGGAGGAGAGGCGAAGTCAAAGCGGCTCAGCAGAGGAGCACCCCAGGGCTGCCGTGCTCCTGGGGCAAGTACCAGTGTACCTTCCATGAGAAGCGACCCACCAGCGACCACCGACCACTCACCACCGACCATCTACCACTCACTACCCACTACCCCAATGACAGGACGGATGACTCTTGAAAGCAGCACGTCTCCATGCCCCGCGCGATGTGCGCATTGAGGAGGTGCCCACACCCAAGCCCGGACCCGGCGAGGTCCTGGTCCGGGTACGGGCAGTCTCCATCTGCCCCTCCGACTGGCGCCTGTACGAGGACGGCCACGCCAGCGGGGTGGTGCCCGACCATCCCATGATCCAGGGCCATGAGTTCTCCGGCGACGTGGCCGCGCTGGGCGAGGGAATGTCCGGCCCCCCGGTGGGTACGCCGGTGGCCGTTGAGCCCTCCTGGCCCTGCGGCGAGTGCGATGTCTGCCGGGCGGGGCTCACCAACCTCTGCCGCCACATCGTTTTTCCCAGTTTCCCCCAACGCGACGGCGCCCTGGCCGAGTACATCGCTTGCCCCGCTCATGCTGTGTATCCCTTGCCGCCGGGCACGAGTTACACGGTGGGTGCGCTGATCGAGCCGCTGGGGGTGGCCATTCACGCGGTGCGACTGGCCGCCCTGAGCCCCGACACGCGCATAGTTGTCTTGGGCGCGGGCGCCATCGGCATGTGCGTAGTGATGGTGGCTCGTGCCCGTGGCCTCCGGCAGATGGCGGTGGTCGAGCCGCTTGCCGGACGGCGCGAGTGGCCGGCGCGGCTGGGCTGCACCCCAGTGGCTGCCTCACACGAAGAACTGATGGCGACCGGCCTGGAGGGCGAGGTCGTCTTCGAGTGCTCCGGTGAGAGCGCCGCTGTGGAGCAGGCCATGCAGGTGACTCGCCCAGCAGGCAAAGTCGTGGTGGTGGGCATCCCACACCCGGATCGGGTGACCTTCGATTCCACCATTCCCCGCCGCAAGGAACTCACCGTGATCTTCTCGCGACGCTCCCGGAATACGCTGGAGGAGGCCATCGCTCTTTTGGCCTGGGGGCAGGTGGACCTCACCGCGCTGCCCACCCGCGAGTACTCGCTGGAGCAGGCGCAGGAGGCGCTGGAGGCCACGGCGGCTCGGCCCGGGGACATGCTGCGGGCGATCGTGCGGCCCTGACAGCCACCCGTAGGCGGCGTGAGCAGGGGGCAGTTCCGCCCGATGGCGGCAGGCAGACAGCACCCGGAATTACCCGACTTCTTGTGAGCGCCGCGCGAGTGGCGCCCTTACCGGAGCAGCCGTCTCCCCCCTGCCGCCCGGCTCTTGTTCATGCCTGCCTTGGGTGGTACCAAGTTTCCATGTGCTTCCCTCGCCACAATGCCGAGGTGGCCGCGTTTTGGGGGCGCTATGCCCAGGGCACTCACGAGCGCGTCCCGATCACCTGCGCGACCTACGAGCAATACCGCCTCCCTCCCGTACGGCTGCGGCTTCCGCGAGTACTACCACAGCGCTGCCTTACCCGGTGGAGGGGATGTCTCTGCGCGCTTCCACAGTTGTCCGCACCAGCGTTTTGTGCTAAAACATAAACGAGCGAGACAGTAACAGTCGGCCTCGGGCGAGCGCGACCCTCAAGGGGCGATTCTCTTGGAACTCTCGGAACTCATCCGCGACTCGATCAAGCGCCTGGTGCCGTACTCCCCGGGCAAGCACTCCGAGGACGTCAAGCGCGAGCTCGGCCTGGAGGAGATCATCAAACTCGCCTCCAACGAGAATCCGCTGGGCCCCTCGCCGCTGGCAATCGAGGCCATCTGCCGGGCCGCGCCGGAGGTCTACCTTTACCCCGACCCCACCTGGCGCGATCTGGTCCTGGCCCTGTCTACGCGCTTCGATATGCCCCCGGAGACCATCGTCATCGGCCGGGGTTCCGACGAGATTATCCACATGGCGGGCCTGGCTCTGCTGGAGCCGCACCACGAAGTGGTCTTCAGCGACCCGCCCTTCGCCCTGTACCCCCTGACTGCGGCGCACATGGGCTGTAAGGCCGTGTCGGTGCCGCATCGCAACCTGACCCACGATCTGGAGGCCATCGCCGCGGCCTGCACCCCCCAGACCCGGCTGGTGTTCATTTCCAATCCCTACAATCCGACCGGCACGATCGTTCGCCGCGATGAGGTAGACCACTTCCTGGCGCAGGTCCCGGAGACCGCGGTGGTGGTCCTGGACGAGGCTTACTACGAGTATGTGGAGGACCCGGGCTTTCCCCAGTCCCTCGATTACGTGCGAGAGGGCCGGCCGGTGATTGTGCTGCGCACCTTCAGCAAGATCTATGCCCTGGCCGGGTTGCGCGTGGGCTACGGCTTCGCGCCCCCGGAACTGGCGCGAGGTCTCAAGCAAGCCTGTGAGCCGTTCAATGTGAGCGGGATTGCACAAGCCGCGGCCCTGGCTAGCCTCCAAGACGAGGAGCAAGTGCGCCGCTCTCAACGGATGGTCTGGGAGGGCAAGCGATATCTGTACCGCGAGTTCGAGCGGCTGGGGCTGGAGTATGTCCCGACCGAGGCGAACTTCATCTTCGTCAACGTAGGCATCCACAGCCGGGACTGCTTCGACGGCCTGATGCGCCGGGGCGTGACGGTGCGCACCGGGGACATCTTCGGCCTACCTACCTGGATCCGGGTCACGATCGGGACCGCCGAGCAGAATCGGGTGTTTGTGGAGAAGCTGGAGGAGGTGCTGAGACAAGCCTCCAGCAAGTGACCGGGCAGACCGTGGAGGGTAGGTGGGCGTGGCTCGTGAAGTCTCTTCGTGACAAAGCAGTTGGTCAGCCGCAATTGGCGCCTTGTACATCCCCGAAGTCGGCGTTCGCTTCGGGGCGGGCCGCTCGGGATAGGGGAGACTGCCCGGCGCCGCAAGTTCCACCGGGCAGCAGCGCATCCCGAGAAAGGCAAGTGACTCACCATGATCATCGTGATGGAAGCCGGGGCAACTCAGAAGCAGATTGACGGCGTGGTCGCGCGTCTGGCGGAGCGCGGCTACCAGAGCCACATCTCCCAGGGCGTCGAGCGCACCCTGATCGGAGCCATCGGCGCTCCCGAGGGCGAAAAGGAAGCCCTGGCGGCGCAACTTTCCCTGCTCCCTGGCGTCGAGCGGGTTGTTCCCATTCTCCGCCCTTACAAACTGGTCAGCCAAGAGCACGCTATCGAGCCCTCCGTGGTCCGTATCGGCGCCGCGCCTTTCGGGCGTGGGCAGGTCGCGGTCATCGCCGGGCCGTGCGCGGTGGAGAACGAAAAGCAGATGCTGGAGGCGGCCCAGGCAGCCCGGCGAGCCGGGGCGGCGGTACTGCGAGGCGGAGCCTACAAGCCGCGCACCTCCCCTTACGTCTTCCAGGGCCTGGGCGAGGAGGGCCTGAGGATGCTAGAGCAGGCTCGGGCGGAGACCGGCCTGCCCTTCCTCACCGAGGTGATGGACCCCCGCCAGGTGGAGATTGTCGCCGCCTCCGCCGATGCCCTCCAGATCGGGGCGCGCAACATGCAAAACTACGACTTGCTGCGGGAAGTGGGCCAAGCGGGCAAGCCGGTGGTGCTCAAGCGCGGCTTTGCCGCTACGGTGCAAGAGTGGCTGCGCGCCGCCGAGTACGTGGCGGCCGCCGGCAATCTCGATGTGATTCTCTGCGAGCGCGGCATCCGCACTTTCGAGACCGAGACCCGCTTCACCTTTGACCTGGCGGGGATGGCCGCGGCCAAACTGGAAACCCACCTGCCCATCATCGCCGATCCCTCCCACGCCACCGGCATTCACAAACTGGTGCCGCCGATGGCGCTGGCGGCCTTGGCCGGAGGCGCGGACGGGCTGATGATCGAGATGCACCCGCACCCTGACCGGGCGCTGTCCGACGGCCCCCAGTCGCTGACCCCCAAGCGCCTGCTGGCGCTCATGGACCAGGTGCGCACTCTCTGCCAGGCGCTGGGGCTGAAATTGGCGGAACCCGCT
>CALFVE010000011.1 GCA_937928475.1 uncultured bacterium
CGGGGGCGGGAGCGCAGTTCCTCCCCGAGGCGAACCCTATCGTGCAGGTGGTGGTGGGGACCACGGAGACTGAGTTCGAGCAGGACCCCTTCGAGCCCACGCGCCTGCGCCGCTCCACCGCCCGCGTCAAGACCCTGCTCTACATCCGCGCCGACGGCACAGTGGACACGAAGCAAGTACAGTAGGACGGCGGCTGAACGGCGGAAACAGGGCCAGGCGCGGAGGCAGCGTTGGCGCACGCTCGACGGCGGCGGAAAGGCCCGGCGGTTCGAGCGGCGACGGTTGACTCTTGACTAGCGATCAACTATCGGAAGCTAGCGACCGACCACCAAGGATCAACGACCGACGACCAGCGACGACCGACTTCTTTAAGGAGGCCCAACAACTATGCCGAAGGTGGAAGTCCCCTTCGACCGCTATCTGCGGCAGGCTACCCAGGCTCTGAGCAGCCCCGGGGTGCTGCTGGCCTCGCTCGACCCCGCGGGGAGGCCCAACGCCATGGCCATTGGCTGGGGCACCATGGGGGTCGCCTGGGGCAAGCCCCTGTACATTTGCCTGGTGCGACCTTCGCGCTACACCTACGCCTGCATCGAGGCTACCCGCGACTTTACGGTGAACATCCCCTACCCCGGGCAGGCCGACGAGGTCATGCTCTGCGGCACCAAGTCGGGCCGGGACCTGGACAAGTTCGCGGCTTGCGGGTTCACCGCCCTGCCCGGGGCCGCAATCAAGTCGGTAGGGATCGCCGAATGCGGCCTGATCTACGAGTGCCGGGTGGTACACTACAACGACATTGTCCCTGCTCACCTGGCGCCGGAGATCCTCAGCAGCGCCTATGCCTCCGGTGATTTCCACCGCTGCTACTTCGGGGAGATCCTGCGAACGCTAGCGGACGAGGACTTTGAGCAGAGATTTGGGTAAAGGCAAGTCTGGGAGTCGCAGAGTGGCGCATCCTGGGGCGCGGGCTACGTCCCCCGCCGTACCCGCTGTCGTGCGCTTGTAAGGCTTTCGCGTGGCTCCAGACTCTCTCCCCCGCTAGCGGGGGAGAGCACTGCGGTCTGCGGAGAGGAGAGGGGAATCTACCCCTCACCTGCTCGTAGGGAGGTTCCGTCTGCCATGTCCGGTGTTTATCTCATTGTCTTCGCAGCCCTCGCTGCGCTGCTCGCCCTGCCCGCGTCGGCGCAGCCGCTGCCGAAACTCCCCACCGACTTCGGCCGCTGCCCGCGGGAACTCGTGCCCTTCCTCCAGTACGTGGTGCAGCGCCGCGCCGCGGAGGCGCTCAATCGCGTGCGTTCGGAGGAGGCCGATCCCAAGCAGGTGGTGCTCTACCAAGGCGCGGCGGAGGACGCCAACGCCGCCTGGATCGCTGCTGCGGCCTACAAGTATGACTGGAGTCGCTTTCACAAAGACCCCGTGCTCCGCCAGCGGGCCTTCGTGCTACTCGACGCCCTGACCCGGATCAAGCCGGACGGCAACTGGGATGACGGCGGCCTGGGGGCACAGTTCATGCTGCACTCCTTCGCCTGGGCGGTGCTCTCCTGGCTGGAGACGGGAGACGTGGACGCGGAGCATGCGGCCGCTTGGAAGGCGGCGGTCGCCAAGATCGCCGACCAGACCATGAAGTGCCAGTACTACGGTCCCTATCAGCCCAGTGCCCTCACCGGGCAGTACGCCAACCCCGAGATGTACTATCTCTCCGGCTTGGCCGCGGCCTGGAAGATCACCCGCGAGGAGAAGTACAAGGAAGAGGCGGCGAAGGCGCTCCGCCGCTATGATGACTGGCTATATCCCGGCGGCGGCATGGCTTATTTCGTGCGCTCCCAGCCTCAGCACGGCTACCAGCACATGGTGGTCAAGTCGGTGGCGCTTTACTGGGACCTAACCGGCGACGAGCACGCCCTGGACATGCTGCGGCGCCTCGCGCCTTATTTCCCCAACGTGCAGCATCGCAGCGGCTGGATTACCGATGCCGAGCAGCCCTGGCTCAAGCACACCTTTTGGAATTTCCTGGTCCCCGCGGTGGGCGCGATGATTGCGGCAAGCACCGGCGACGGCGCCAACCGCTGGGCGGCTGAGATTGCGGTCAAGCTGCAGGCTGACAACGTGGACAACCTGCGCACCTCCTTCTCGCAGGACACCTGGCACTGGTACAACTACCACCTGACCACCTACGACGTTGCCGCTCTGCGCCTGCTGGAGAAGCACCCGCTGCCCGAGCCGACGCCGTTGCCGGCGCGGCGGGTCTTCGTGGATCAGTCCTTTCAGGGGGTGCGCTCGCACTGGGACGACTTCACCGCCGCGGTGGGCACCCGGCAGATGAACGATAGCCTGGCCGGGGCCTATCTCACCGACCCTGCGGAAAACCTCGCCCCGCTGGGGGCAGGCGTGGACGGGGTATACTTCGAAGTGCTCCAGAACGGGCGGGAGGCCACCGGCAACCGGGCGGCCGATTGGGCGATCAAGTATCGCAACGTGGAGTGGGACCCCACGGTCAGTTTCACCGATCTGCCGGGCTTCGCCGCCGTCAGTTGCCTAACGAGTCTCTGCGAACCGTACTGGGGCGACATGCCCTGGCTCCCAGGAGAGAATCGGCAGGCGGGAGTCTCGCCCTGGACTTCGCTGCAACACTGGGCGGTCTGGCGCGATTACCTGATCGGGTTCGGCACCCTGCTGTGTCACCAGGCCGCCGGGAACCCGGACGGCCGAGACGTGGCCCGGGTGCGCTGGCGGCTGTCGCCGGTGGGTCGCAACCTGGAGGTGCTGGAGCAGACCGAGGCGAGCATGAAGTTCCGCTACGGGGGTTTGCAGGTAGAACTGACCCGCCTGGCCGAGCAGGGCGGTTTCCGCTTCGGGTCCGAGGACAGCGAAACCCCGCCGCGGGCCGCCTGGTTCCCCACGCTCGCACGGACCGCTCCCTGGGAGATAGGGGACTTCGTGCAGGTGGCGACGGTCATCCACCCGGCCGGTGCCGAGGGGACGGTGCGCGTCAAGGCGTTGACCAACGGCGCCGCGGCGGTGCTTCTGGAGCCCGAGGGTAGGAAAGCCTTCGTTTGGGTGGTCAACCTATCCCGGCACTGGCAGCAGCAACTGCTGGACCTACCGCCGGGAGTGAGCGCGCGGGTGTTCAAGCGCAACGTGGAACTCCCGCCGCTGCCACCAGGCGAGCCGGCCCACGCGGGGCTGCTCGCCGGCGAAGGGGCCGTGTGGGTGCTGGAATCAGCCCAACTGATGGACGCAGAGGTCCTTCTGACCGGACTGCGCTCCGGCAAGGGGCGGTAGACCCGCCCAGGTAGCGTGGCAGCGCTTACTCTGCGCGTGGCGCGGGCTTCCAGTCTGCGGCCTACGCGTGGCGCGGGCTTCCAGCCTGCATTCTGCGCGCAGCGCAGGCTTCCAGCCTGCGTCGTCATGGCACCACATACGGGCGGATCTGCTCCAGTTTCGCCGGCGTCACTCCGGGGATGAGCAGCAGTTCCTCCACTCTCCGGAATCCCCCATAGCGGGTGCGATAGTCCACGACCTTGCGCGCCAGCGGCAGAGTAATGCCCGGGACGGCCGCCAGTTCCCTGAGACCGGCGCGGCTCAGGCTCACCGGCGCGAACGCTGGCGGGGAAGCCGCCGGGAGGGAGCCGGGGGACGGTTCCGCCGGGGCTGTCGGCGGGGCCTTGGGTGCGGTGGGACGCGGGTGCTTGGCAGTTGGGGAGCGCTGCCTCGAGGAGGACCGGGGGGAGCTCTCCCCAGTGGGACGTACTTTCACCAGCACTCGATCGCCGTCGCGCAGGCGCTGGGCCAGGTTGATCGAGGTCGGGTCCCCGTTTGGCGTGAGGCCGCCGGCCGCCTCGATAGCCTGCTGCACTCGGGCGCCCGCCGGTAGGCTGTACACCCCCGGTCGTTGGACGGCGCCGGTTACGTTCACCACCAGTGGCCTCGCCGGGCTCTCTGCCGGGTAGACCTCCCGCAGCGGCGGCAAGGGACGGCTCCGCCGCCAGGCTGCCAACCCTGCCGACACGACGATCATCCCCACCAGCGCGCCCAGCACCGCCTTCTGAACTGCGGTCAAGTCCCTGAACACGGTCCCGCTCCTGCTGCCGGTTCCGTCCCACGCCGCGGTGGGCTGAGAGCCGAGTGTACCCCGGCGAGGGCTGAGCGTGCTTCGGCCAGCGCGCTCATTCCCGCCAGTCCAGCACAACCCCCATCGCCTGCGAGCGGTCCTCCACCAGCATCCGATACAGTTCCGGCGCCTGGGTGTAGGGAGCGCGATGACTGATCAGCGGCGCCAAATCCAACTCCCCCTGCGCCACCAAATCAAAGAACAGTTCGGCGTGGCGCAGTTGGGTCCAGGGGTTGTCTCCCTCCTCGCAGCGCGGGTGAGACATATTGTGCGCGCCAATAATGGTGAGGCTGGGGCCGTTACACAGGTCGTGGAAGTCGAACAGCGAGGGCCCCTTGGGGCTGCTGAGAATCACGAAGCGCCCCATGCGACGCAGCGCCGCCACTTGCCCAGGAATCAGTTCGGGATCGCCGGTGACCTCCAAGACTACGTCCGCCCGCCGGCCCCGGGTCAGGTTCTCGACGACCTCCGCCACGTCGGTCTCCCGCGGATTTACTGCCACGATCCCGTCGTCCTGAGGAAGCCGCGCCAGGCGGCTAGTGGCTACGTCCACTGCGAAGACTGGCCGCGCTCCCGCCAGGCGGCAGAAGCGCACGGTCAGTTGGCCCAGCAGTCCCAGGCCGAAAACCACTACCGCCTCCCCCCAGGTCACCCGCCCGCGGCGCACCCCGTTCATGACAATCTCCGCGATGGTGAAGAAGGCGGCCTGCTCGTCGGGCACCTGCTCGCGGATGGGGCGGGCGCCCGCCGCCGGCAGGCAGACGAAGCGCGCGTGAGGCCCGTAGGTGGCGACCCGCCGGCCCAGCCAGGTCTTTTCTACCCCGGGCCCGACCTCCACGACCTCGCCCACATTGTCATAGCCGGCTACGAAGGGGAACTTCCCGTAGCGCGCCCATTGCGAGTCGGGAGGGTACTTCGCCTCGAGAATGGTCAGTTCCGTCCCGGTGCTAATCAGCGTGGTCCGGGTGCGGATAAGCAACTCCCCGGAGCCGGGCGAGGGCACCTCGCGGTCCTCCAGCACGATCTGGCGGGGGCCAGTGAAAACGACGGTGGGGTTTGTGGTCATGACGGAATCTCCTCCGTCGGCAGGCTTCAATCTGGCCGCGGCCCTGCGGCCCCGCCAGGTCTGTGTGCCGTAGTTGCGCGCTCCGAGCCCGAGCTCTCCGCCGCCCCTCTGCAGGTATAGCCAGACGGGGCCAATCGGCTGCGCCGCGAGCGCCACCCGCCCGCCGGAAGCGATTCCCGATCCGCCGGAAAACACCTTCCGCTCTTGACTGCGCCGCGGTCGCTCGATCCCTGGGCGACTGTCCCTGCGTCGGCCAAGGGCCGCGAGCCAGGCTCCCCGGGCCGCCGGACCAGCGCCCTGTACCTCCGGCGCTCGCTGCGCTTTGCCTCGCTAGGGCAGCAGCACCAGAGGATCCCGCACCCGCCGCTGCCAGATCAAGAGTTCGCTGCGCAGGCGGGCGATCTCGTCGGCATAGGCGGCACGTGCGGCCAGGTTGGTGGTCTCCCAGGGATCGGCGGTCAGGTCGAACAACTGGGTGGTGCGTGCGCCGTTGACCAGGTACTCAATGAGTTTGTACTGCTGGTCGCGCACTGCTCGCTGGCAGTTCAGGTAAGCAAAGTAGAGGCTGGTGCGCGCCCGGGCGGTTCCGCTGCGCAGCAGGGGCACTAGGCTGCTTCCCTCTACGCGGGGGGGCACCGGCACCCCGGCCAACTCGCAAACCGTGGGGTACAGGTCCATCAGATACGCGAGAGCCTCCCGCGTCTGGCCGGCGGGAATCCCCGGTCCGCTCATCACCAGCGGCACCCGAAGGCTCGCCTGGTACAGATTTTGCTTGCCCATCAGCCCGTGCTCGCCCAGCGAGAGCCCGTTGTCGCTGGTGAAGATGACGACGGTGTTATCCGCATGAGGGCTGTCGCGCAGGGCCTCCAACACCCGCCCTAGCCCCTCATCCAGGTGGCTGATCATCCCGTAATACTTTGCGGTTTCCTCCCGTACCTGCGCGGCCGTCCGTGGCGGGGGAACCAGCAGTTCGTCGCGCACGTCCAGGTTTCCGTTGTCGAAAGGGTGCTCGGGCAGGAAGTTGGGCGCTACCGGGAGGCTAGCCGGACTGTACATGCCCGCGTAGGTTCCCGGGGGCGTCCGGGGATCGTGGGGCGCAGCGTAGCCCAGGTAGGCGAAGAAGGGCGTTGTCCCCGGGTAGCCGCTCAAGAACTCGGCGGCCGCGTCGCTGAAGACATCCGAGGAGAAGCCCGGCGCCGGGTAGCTGCCACCCTCGGGGTAGAGACCGGTGGGGTCGAAGTCGTAGACAGATAGGCCCTGATGACTGGCGAAGTGCCCGAAGTGAATTCGCGCCCCGGAGGCAAAGGCCCGTGCGAAGGCCTCCCGCCCGTTGTGCCACTTGCCGGTGGCGAAGGTGTGGTAGCCGGCCTGCCGCAGCAGTTCAGGCAGGGAGACCAGCCGCTGCAGGTGAGGAGGCGCGCGAAACAGGCTGCGGCCGCTGAGCAGCATCGCCCGGCTGGCGATACACACCGCCTGGGCGGTAGCGCCCATGATGCAGGCGTTGGTGAAGGCCACGCCGCTTTGCACCAGGCCGTCCAGGTTGGGAGTGCTGATGAGGGAATTGCCCAGAGCGTGGATGGTGTCAGAGCGCTGGTCGTCGGCAATGATGAGCAGGAAGTTAGGCGGCCGGGCCGGACGCCGCGGCCCGCCGGCTCCCCCGCAGCCGCGCACGACCAGGCCAGCGGCAGCCAGCAGCGAGGCGGACAGGAACCGGCGGCGGGTGAGGCGCGGCCGTGCTGTCTTGCTCATGGCGTGCTCAACGTGGCTACCCTACGACGAGGTTCACTAGTTTCCCCGGTACCGCCACCACCTTGCGCACCTGTTTGCCCTCCACGTGCTTTTGCACCCCGGGCAGGGCCAGGGCCAACTCCTGCACCTGCTCCATCGGCATATCGGCGGGGACCTCCAGCCGGTCGCGGACTTTGCTGTTGACCTGCACGACGATAGTGATGGTCTCCGCCGCGGCGATGGCGGGGTCATGCTCCGGCCAGGGCTGTTCGTAAAGGCTGCCCTCCCCGCCCAGGCGTGACCAGAGTTCGTCGCAGATGTGCGGCGCCGTCGGCGAAAGCAGATGCAGCAGCGCCCAGATGCCCTCGCTGAGGACGGCGCGCCCCGCGGTGTCCTCGGCTCCGACCTCCCCGGCGAAGGGCAGGAGCTCGTTAGTCAGTTCCATCATGGCGCTGATCATGGTGTTCAGGCGCATGTTGGCGATGTCGTCGGTGACGGTCTGGATGGTCTGGTGCGTCTTGCGGCGGATAGCGCGATGCGTGCCTTCCAGTGCGGCCGGCGTCGCGCCCGCCGTACCTCCGTGGAGCACCTCCCGCCACTCGGCCAGGTATAACCCCCGGTTCTCCTCCACCAGCCGCCACACGCGCTGCAGGAAGCGGTGACAGCCCTCCACGCCGCGGTCGCTCCATTCGGCGTCCTGATCCGGGGGGCCCACAAAGAGGATGAAGGTCCGCCCGGTGTCGGTCCCGTACTTGTCGCTGATTTCCTCGGGACGCACTACCCGTCCCCGCTTGCTCATCTTGTGCCCGTCTATGTAGATCATGCCCTGGGTGAACAGTTCGGTGAAGGGCTCTTGGAAGGAGATATGCCCCAAGTCATACAATACCTTCGTAATGAAGCGGGAATACAGCAGGTGCCGGACCGCGTGTTCCACGCCGCCCACGTACTTGTCCACCGGCAGCCAGTACGCCACTTCCTCCCGCCGGAAGGGAACGTCCACGGCATCGGGGCTGGCGTAGCGCAGGTAGTACCAGGAGGAGTCCACGAAGGTGGTCATGGTATCCGTCTCGCGTCGGGCCGGGCTCCCGCAGGCCGGGCAGGTGGTGTTGACAAACTCCGGCACCCGCGCCAGGGGCGACTCCCCGGTAGGCGTGTAGTCGGCCTTCTCTGGCAGCAGCACCGGCAGTTGGTCTTCGGGGACCGGCACATCACCGCACCGCTCGCAAATCACGATGGGAATGGGGCAACCCCAGTAGCGTTGGCGGCTGATCAGCCAGTCGTGGAGGCGATAATTGACCTCCCGGCGCCCGATGCCCTCCGCCTCCAGGCGGTCGGCGATGACCTGCTTAAACTCCTCGCTGCCTAGGCCGTCGTATTCGCCGGAATTGACCATGAGGCCGGGGTCGAGGTAGGCCTGGGTCATGGTGTCAGGATCCAGGCTTTGGTCTGGCGGCGTGATGACAACCTTTACGGGGAGTTCGTACTCCCGGGCAAACTCCAGGTCGCGCTGGTCATGCGCAGGTACCGCCATCACCGCGCCGGTGCCGTACTCCAGCAGCACGTAGTTGGTCACCCAGATGGGGATACGCTCGCCCGTCAGCGGGTGCAGGCAGTAGGCGCCCAGGAACATCCCCTTCTTTTCGGTGGCGGCGGCCTCTCGGTCGGTAGCCGCTTCCAGCGCCACCTGCCGCACAAATTCTCGCACCGGCTGCTCATACTCGGTGCCGGCGATCAGTTCCTCGACCAGCGGGTGCTCCGCCGCTAGGGCCATGAAGGTAATCCCGTAGATCGTGTCAATGCGGGTGGTAAAGACCTCCAGGTAATCCTCGCGGCCCTCCAGGCGCAGGCGGAAACTGACCCCTTCCGAGCGACCGATCCAGTTCTCCTGCATCACCCGCACCCGCTCCGGCCACTTGTCGAGCAGGGCGAGATCGGCTAGCAGCCGCTCGGCGTACTTGGTGATGGCGAAGAACCACTGCCCCGGCGCTCGGCGAATCTCCACCGGTGTATGGCAGCGCTCGCACGCCGCGCCCTCTAACTCCTCGCGGGCCAGCACCGTATTGCACGAACTGCACCAATTGACCGAAGCCTCGCCCCGATAGGCGAGGCCGGCCTTGTACAGTTGCAGAAAGAGCCACTGCGTCCACTTGTAGTAGTCCGGCGCGGCGGCGTTGATCTCCCGCGACCAGTCGTAGGTGATCCCCAGGGCGTCGAACTGCTGCTTCATCTTCGCCACTGAGCTCCGCGTCCAGTCGGCGGGGTGAATGCCGCGCTCGATGGCGGCATTCTCCGCAGGCAGGCCGAAGGCGTCCCAGCCCATAGGGTGCATGACGTTGAAGCCGCGCATGTGCAGATGTCGGGCAATTACATCCCCGATGATATAGTTGCGCACATGCCCCATGTGCAGGTCCCCGGAGGGATAGGGGAACATATCCAGGTAGTAGAACTTGGGCTTGTCCGCACGCATGGTAGTGCGAAACAGCCCACGCTCGGCCCAGATCCGCTGCCATTTGGGTTCGATTGCATGAAAGTCGTACTTGTCGGGCTTATCGGGCACAGTGAGAAGCCTCCGGGCAAATCAGGTTGTGCCAGTTTACCACATCTCGCAGGACCTTTGAAGGGAATGGCGAATACCATGAGATAGGCTCTTGACATGGGACGAGAAAAGTATTACTATCAGCGCTAGTAGGTGGCTGCGTGTGCAACGCGGTGCCGCACGGCCGTCGCGGCAAGTCAGAACTAGGGAGGGGTCCACGATGTACACGAGATGGGTACTCTTGGTGTTACTAGCCTGCTCGGCATTATGTGTCACGACGTCCCCACCCGCTGTCGGAGGAACCGAACGGACTTTCATTGGAGAGGCCTTAGTCTTCAGAGGACCAGATGAGCCCCTCGATGAAGCCCGGGCACGGGCGCGAGACAAAGCCATCCTGTCGGCCTTACGGGCGGGCGCGAACGAAATAGAAGGTCGGCTCTTCCCAATGCCCCAGGTCGAGGAGTGGTACCAGGATTGGGACAGTTTCGGGAAGTACCGGCGCGTAGTCTGGGAACGTGTCGTGGAGAACCGGGTACGCGTGAGCGTGGAAGTGGGTGTAGACGAACCCAAGTTTCGGGTGGTGATCGCAAGGAGCCAGAAACCGTCGCACACGGTCGTGGCCGTTGCAGTTTACGAGGAAATCCTCCGTTTGCCGCCACCCCCTGATCCCGCTGCCGAGACAGCCGTCCGCCAGGCCCTCCGCGTGGCGCAATTTCAGGTGCTGGATCAGCGCATAGCCGATTCCACGGACAAGCGAGACATGATCAGAGCGCTGGCGCGAGGCGACGAAGGCGCTGCGCGTTGGTTCCAGGAGAAATTCGACGCTGATGTGCTGGTCTACGGAGAGGCTTTTGCAGAAGAGGTGCGGGGAGGCGGCCGATACCTCCAGTGTCGCTTCACGGGCAGGTGCGAACTGCATTGGGTGATACTCGACACGGCCAGGGAGGTGGCCTCCTCGAGCCAAACTAGCGTTGCCGAGGGAGAGTCTCCCAACGTGGCCGGGAAGAGCGCATTGGCGGAGGCGGCAAAGAAGACGATCGCAGAGATGATTGACCTGGTGCCCGTGGGCGAAACGCCAGTGCAGGTGATTATATCGAAGGTTGCGTACTTTGCGACGGCATCCGAGATCGGCAACGCGTTGCGGGACCTTGTCGGAACCTCGGGACGCGTCGGTAGACCCCGCTTGGACTTGCAGGATCAGACTTGTTCCTGGGACGTTTATGGCGGGCTTTCCGCTTTCGAGATCGCCGATGCGCTTCGAGGGTTGGATAGGCCCCGCGTCAGGATTAATGATGTCACCGGACAACGAGTCGTTGGTGATGTCGTGGACTAAACAGACTGCTTGCAGATTGGGAGGGAACCCAAGATGCGCATATGCAAGTCGTACTTGGGGATCAGTCTGTTGGTGGGGGTGCTGGTTTTGGGGTTGAGCGGGGGGCTGGTTTGCTCGGTGGCTGCGCAGGAGGCTGACGGCCAGACCGATGAGGGACCGCTGCCCGTCGTAGCCATCGGCAGCCCCCTATGCCTGCTGACTGTGGAGATCACAGGCGGGACCCCGCAGAGTTCGGTCACTGAAGCCATGGCTCTCGAGGGTTTCTATGAGCGCCTGTCGCAGGCTCTAGTCTGCAGCGGCAGTGTCCAGCTGTTGGAGAGGCAAAACCAGGATCTCATGAATAGGGAGATCGCAGAGCGCGTCGGGCGCGGGGAGGATCCAAGTACGGTGATCAAGGACGTCGGTCGGAAATACCGGGTGAATGAGTACCTGAGCACAACGACTCTTGAGTTCCATTGCGAGTATGAGCCCGGCTTCTTGACCTTGGGGAGGTGCTCCAAGGGCTCCGCTCGGGCTGTTGTGTCACTCATCCCCGTGGCGGAAGGGACGACCCGAGACAAGCCGGAAGCCCGAGTTCCCTACCTAAAAGTTTCAGGCGCTCAGCCGCCAGCCTGGTTCAGCGAAGTGCAGCGTCTACTTGCTAACGAGATTGTTCGGCAGGGCTATCGAGTTGTGCCACCAAGAGTCTTCAGGGTCAATCGGCCTGACTGTACCGTGCTGATCGACCGTGGGGAGTCCGCCGGGGTTTACCGGGGCCGAAGGTTCGTGCTGCGCGACCCCGCAGAGAAGACGGAGAGGGGAACGCTGAGGGGAAAGGCGATCGGCGAGATCACCGTCACAGACCGAGTAGATCGAGATGTCGCCGAGTGCGGTGTCAGCAAGGTAATCAAGCAGATTACCGACCGGACGGGCAAGAGTCGGCAGATGACGGTTGACGAACTCATCGGGTATATTGCGGAATTACTTGACAAGAACACGCCTCCCGAAGCGACAGACCAATAGACTCACTTCCCGGCTTCCCAATATGAGTGCTTCACGCATGCCAGTTGACGCTAACCTGGGTATCCGGGGCTTCCCTGGCCTCGCGTTGCGTTCCGGGCCGCATCGCATATCGTGCGGGAGCTGCCGGCCCAACGTGCCCTGCTGCGGGCTGACAGGACTATGCCGCCGAGGCGGTCCACCGTGTATCCCCCAGGGCGTAGTGCATTTGCAGGGACGGGAGAAGGCCGGCGTCGCTAATTGGCCTCCTGTGGCACCAGGCGAAGGTCGTCAAACCAGACCGTCGCCGGGCTGTGGTCG
>CALFVE010000012.1 GCA_937928475.1 uncultured bacterium
GTGTCAATTCGGGGTAAGTTATCCCGCACTTAGGGCAGGCAAAGTGGCTGGAGAAAACCAGGTCCGGCTGCCCTTCGACCGCGGCGATCAGGAGACCGGCGCCCTCCTCCAGCGCAGTCTCCACCGCCTCCGCCAGGCGCGGCCGGACCTCCGGCCCCATCACCAGGCGGTCCACCACCACTGCCACCTCGTGAGCGACATTCTCGTCCACCCGCAGCGGCTCGGCCAGGTCCCGGATCTCTCCGTCCAGGCGCACCCGGGCATACCCGCGCCGGCGGGCCTGACGCAGCACCTCCGCGTAGCGTTCGCGAGGGGCGGGAGAGAGCGGCGCCAGCACCGTCAGGCGCGTCTTCTCGGGCACGCATATCAGTTCGTCGGTAATCTGCGTCGGGGTGCGCGCCGTAATCACCTCGCCGCATTGATAGCAGTGGGGCACCCCCACCTTGGCGAAGAGCACGCGCAGGTAGTCGTAGATGTCAGTGAGGGTGGCGACCGTCGAGCGGGGGCTGCTACTACTGGAGCGTTGGTCAATCGCGACGGCGGGGGAGAGGCCGTCCAGGTGGTCCACCTGGGGCCGCAGGAATTCACCCAAGAACTGCCGAGCCCCGGCGGAGAGCGACTCCACGTAGCGCCGCTGCCCTTCCGCGTAGATGGTGTCGAAGGCCAGCGAGGACTTCCCCGAACCGCTCACTCCGCAGAAAACCACCAGGGCGTTGCGGGGAATCTCCAGCGAGATGTTTTTTAGGTTGTGTTCCCGCGCGCCGTAGATGCGGATGGTATTGCCGGGCACTAGCATAGTTCGCTCACTGCCTGAGGGGCATAGCAGGGAATCGTAACACGCGCCGCAGGCAGGGTCAACGGTGAGCAGAAAGTGGAACGTGGAAAGCGGGGCCTGGAAGGTGGCAGCGGCCACCGAGGAGCGGCGCAGAGGCCGGGATCGGGAAGCCCCGGTCCGGGAATCTCTCCCTGCTCAGCAGGGTGTAGGTGTTGGCCGGAGACCGTCACTGCTTGCAACCTTCGTTGACCCTGGCCGCAAGCAGGGCTGTTCGTGTCCCAGACGTGTCGCCTTCCTCGGCTTCCCTGCCCCTCTCCCCCGCCTGCGGGGGCACGTTTCTCGCGTTTCCGAGCCGAGGGGTCGGCTGAAGGCCCTGAGCCCATCGAGGGGCTAGAAACCGGCCCCGCCCGTGACCTGCCCTACCGCCACTTTGCCGGGGGCAAGGCCTGCCCGGGCCGGTCTGCCGTCCCGCGACGGCGTCGCGCCGGCCCGGCTGGCCCTCCGGCGCAGTCCAAGCAGGCCAAACACATATAAGCGGGGCACAGGGCGGAGGAGGACGCTAGGCACGGAGAAAAACAGTGGGCAACGCGGTTCAGGCCAGGCCGAACGCAGTTCGGGAACCTTCGGCGGCCTTTAGCCGTCAAAGCACCAGCGCGGTGGGTTGGTCGTGCAGGTCTGAGGGTGCCTGGCGGGGAAGGGGACCGCCAGCGCCATCTTCCCAGGAGTGTGAATGCCATGCGGAATCGTTGGGTGCCGCCCGTACTTGTGGCTTGCGTCTTGGCCTTGTTCCTGAGCGGTTGTGGGGGCGGAGGTGGAGGTGTTCAGCAGGTTATCCGGGTGGTTTTTACCTTGCCCGTGGCGCGCTCCTTCGTCCAGGGCACGATAGTTACCCTGGAGGCCCAGGCCACCGTCAGCAGCGGAACCGCTACTATTGCCCGCGTGGTCTTTGCCGCCAACGGAACCAACATTGCCACGGCCACCACCGCTCCCTACCAGGCTCTGTGGAACACCACTGGCCTGGCCCCCGGCGACTACACAATCACTGCCACCGCCTATGACAACTCCAACCCCGCGCGCAGCGCCAGCGCGACTATCACCATCACCATCACGGCTAGCCCGGTGGCGGTGAGCATCACCGCCCCGCCGGCCGGCAGCCGCGTGGTCAACCAGGGCGCGACGGTGACCATCAGCGCTACGGCCTCGGCGCCCTCCGGCATCGCCCGGGTGGAGTTCACCGCCAATGGCACCCCGATCGGCACCGCCACCACCCCGGTGGGCGGTGTATACAGCGTGCTGTGGTCTACCAGCGGCCTGACGCCGGGGATCTACAACATCCAGGCCAAGGCCTACGACCGGCGCAGTCCTCCCCAGACGGGGATTGCCACTATCCAGATCGAGGTGCGGGTGCCCCCCATCCCCGGTCCCACGGTGCAGATTGACTCGCCCAGCAACGGCGCCACCGTAGCCTGGAACGTAAACGTAACCGCTAGCGCCCAGGCCCAAGCGCCGGGAGCGCGCATCGCCCGGATTGAGGTGACCCTGGGAACCCTGGCGACGCGTACCATCCCCGGCACCGGCACAGCCAACCTCACCGGGCAGGTATCCTTCGACACCACGGCGCTGAGTGATGGCCTCCACACCATCACGGCCGTCGCCACCGACACCACCGGGCGCCAGGCCTCGGCCAGCATCCAGGTCAACGTGGCGAACAGCATCAGCCCCCCGCCGCCGCCGTTCTAAGAACAGCGAGCCCGCGGCTGCACCCGGTGGGGACCCGTCGGCCTACCGGAGAAGCAGCCCCCGGGGAAACGAGTTCCCCATCCGCCGGGGAATCGCCATCTCCGGTCCTCGGCGCCAGCTACCACCTCAAGGCACCGCCTCCGAGGTCGGGACATTCGGCGGCCGCGCTGGCGTACGCCAGACGGGCAGGATGCTGATGGCCTGGTGCGGACATTTCCGACACTGCAGGCAGAAGACGCACAGGTGACTGCCGACGTAGCGGCGCGGGTCCAGGCCGGCCGGGCAGATCTGCGCGCACCAGCCGCAGTGGGCGCAGCGGCCCGGGTGCAGCCGGATCTGCAAGACGCACACGCGGTAGAAGAGAGCAAACAGGGCACCGAGGGGGCACATCAGCCGACAGAAGGGCCGGCGCACAAAGATGAAAGCGACGAGCCAGGCGAGCAGCAGGGCCTGCTTCAGATACCACCAGGTCCCCATCCCAACGCGGAGTTCGGGGCGGAGGAGCGGCTGGAGCAGGCCTCCCTGCAAGGCTCCCTGAGGGCAGAGTTTGCTGAACCATGGCTCGGTCG
>CALFVE010000013.1 GCA_937928475.1 uncultured bacterium
TGTGGGACCCGCAGAGCGGCGCGCTGGTGAAGGAATTCTTTGGGGATGCCCATTACTCAGCGTTCATCTGGATGGATCCCGAGCACCCCGAAGAGGTCTACTGCGACGGCGCGCTGTGGAGGGTTGACCTGGACAAGAAGACTTCCTACCCCTTCAGCACCGCCTGGCGCCAACTCGACCCCAATGCCCCTGCTGCGCTGGCCACCCACGGTGGCGGTCTGGTGATGTTCACCGCGAAGAACGGCCGGCGCTACGGCTATGCCAGCGACACCGCTCATTCGCGCATCCTGTTTATCCGCGAGGGTGACGCCTACAAGCCGCTGCTCGCCTTTGTGTGGACGGCCGGATATCCGGCGGTCAAGCCGGTCATGGAGGATCCCGAACTGAAGAAGGCCTACCCCTGGGGCGCCACCGTACCCTGGGTGGACGCCAACGGCGACGGCCTGATGCAGACCAGTGAGTTCGGCAAGCCGCTGGGCACCTCGGTATATCGCGGCTTTGCTGGCGTAGACGGAGACCTCAACATCTGGCACGGGAGCGGGGAAGTCTTTCGCCCGCTGCGCATCGAGCCTGAAGGCCGGCCGGTGTATGACTTCACCAAGCCGGAAAAGGTGGAATTCCCCTGCCCGGTGGCCGCCCCTGACCTGGAGGGTACCAGCGTCTACACGTTCACCGACAACCCCTCCGGAGGCGCCAAACAGATCGGCTTCGGGCGCTTCACGACGGACGGCAAGATGCTCTGGGGCTACCGAGGCGCGGTGGCCTGGCCGCAGGCGCTGGGCCTGCCGCCACAACAGCCGGGCAAGATCTGGGGACAGACCGCCTTTCTGGGCACCGCCGGCGAGTTTACCGGCTTCGCCACTTATTTCGGCTGCCATCATATCTACACCACTGACGGTATATGCGTGGGGATGATTTTCCGCGATCCGCGCCTGGGCGGCGGTCTAGGCCCCGATATCATCTCCTGCGAGAACTACAACGGGCAGCTCGTCAAGCCTAAAGGTATGAACCGTTACTTCGCCCTGGGCGGCGACCAGGACGGGCGCATCACCGAGGTCCTTGGTCTGGACACGGTCAAGCGACTGCCCGGCGGCACTATCACCATCACCGAGGAGGACGCCCGGCGGGTGACCGAGGCCATGGCGGAATACCAGGCCAAATTGGCAAGATCACAGCGCCTGGTCATCGTGCGCGGGCGCAAGGCGCTCGACGTGGCCCAGCCGGTGTCGAAACTGATCAACGCCAGCCAGTCTTTCGAGGCGCGCGCTGCCTACGACGAGGAGAACCTCTATATCAGGTATGATGTCACCAGTCCCGCGCCGCTCATCAACGGCATCGCTGACCCGCAACTGCTGTTCAAGGGCGGCAACTGCCTGGATATCCAACTGGCGGCCGACCCCCAAGCCGACCCCGACCGCGAAGCCCCCGCCGTAGGCGATCTGCGCCTGCTGATTTCGCGGCAGGACGGCAAGACCATAGCGGTCCTGTACCGGCCCAAGGTGAAAGGCTTCACGGGTCAACCGATCGTTTTTCGCACGGCGAACGTCGAGAGTTTCGACAGCATCGAAACCACCGACCAGGTGACCTTGGAGTATCAGCAAGTCACTACCGGTTCCTTCCGGGCGGTCGCTACCATTCCCCTGAGCCTGCTCGGCTGGCAGCCGCAGCCAGGCAGCAAGGTGAAGATGGACCTCGGCTATATCTACGGCAACACCGAAGGCACCAAGGCCATGGCCCGCAGTTACTGGAGCAACAACGGATTCTCGGCCAACGTCCTCAACGACGTGCCCAACGAGAGCAAGTTGACGCCCAAGGAATGGGGCCTGGCGGAGGTGGAGTAGACCGATGGTCAAACCAAGACGGGGCCCGGATTCCAGCGGGGGGCGCTAGCCGGCCGGAGGTTCCACGCCGGTAGGGAGGTCTAAGGGAGCCGGAAGGACCCAGAACGCAGGAGACTCGCATGCCACAAGCTTCAAGTAAGCAGGGCTTTCGTGTCTTGCGCCTGTTGCTAGTAATCGGCCTAAGCCTGCTCACGGCGGCCCTGTGGGCTGCGCCGCGCAATGTCATCCTGATGATCGGCGACGGCATGGGGCCGGACGTCGTCATCGCCGCCGGCGCTTATCAGTTCGGCGCGCAGTATCACGCCTTTGGCGGCGACCGGCGCCTGGCGCTGGAGACTCTCGCTGGGCAGTACTATGCCACCACCTTCTCGACCAGCGGCGCTGGCTATGATTTCACCTGGGCAGGCAGCTCTCGCGAGTATCCGAAGCAGAACGCCACCGACAGCGCGGCCGCCGGCACGGCCCTGGCGACCGGGGTGAAAACCTACAACGGAGCCGTCAGCGTGGACAGCCAGCGCCGGCCCCTGCCCACTATCACAACCCTAGCCCAGAAGAGCGGGCTCAAGGTTGGCGTCATCACCAGTGTTTCCTTCTGCGATGCTACCCCCGCCTGTTTCGCCGCTCACAGCGCCAGTCGCGGCAACTTGAAAGAGATCTGTCACGAAATGCTGATGGTCACCCGGCCCGACGTGCTGATGGGAGCCGGCGATCCCGACAGCGCCCCGCCTGACCAAGCCTACAATGCAATCAGCAAAGAAGACTGGGAGGCAATCAAGGCCGGCCAGACGCCCTATCAACTGGTGCAGGAGCGCGCCGACTTCCAGCGGCTGATCGCTGAGCCGCCCATTGGGAAGGTATTGGGGCTATTCCGCAACTCCTCCGCTCTCGTCGCCCGCAACGCTGACGGCAAGGGGGCCGATCCCCGATTGCCCACGCTGGCGGAGATGACGGAGGCTGCCTTGGCCGTGCTCACCAATCCCCAGGGCTTCTTCCTGATGGTAGAGGGCGGCGCCATTGACAAGCATGCGCACGGCAACAATCTCGATGCCACCCTGGGGGAAACGCTGGCCTTCGACGAAGCAGTGGCGGCGGTGCTCCAATGGATCCAAGGCCACGGCGGCTGGGAGGAGAATCTGTTGATCGTCACCGCCGATCACGACACCGGCTACCTGAACAGTGTCCAGCCCACCGGCGTCGGACAACTCCCCACCGCCACCTGGGGCACCGACGGCCGGTGGGGGAGCCACACCAATCGCCTCGTCCCGCTCTACTGCCAAGGAAAGGGGAGCGAACTCTTCGCGGCCTACGCGCTGCGAGCGATGGACTTCGAGCGTGGCCTGGTAACGGTGGTGGACAACACCGCCGTCTTCCAGGTAATGAAGAATGCCCTGCCGGTGGAGAGCCTGGGAGCCCTCAACTGGCGGCTGCAAGCGCCTTCTGCAGCGCAACCGGCCCGCGGCGGGTACCTGACGGACGTTCGGGAATGGCTCGCGGCGCGCCGGGTCGGAGTGCTCGCCGGGCTGGCCCTGATCCTGGTTAGCCCGGTCTTATGAGGGCGGCGTCGCCGAAAGCCGCAGGGTCCAAAGCGTCTCCGCCGGAGCCGCGATCAGCAGGCCGGCGCGGAAGGGCGGGTAGCCTACGCAGTAGCCGCGGAAGAATATCTGATTCCACCCCTGGCGGAGGGTAACCGGTTTGCTCTGCACGGCCCGGCCCGGCTCTCCGGCTACTTCCCCCTCCAGCACCTTCTCGCCGTTGAGGAACCAGCGATAGTAGGTCTGGGGGTGGCCCTGGAACTGCAACTCCACCGGCGTCTCGGCGGGCGAGAAGATCCAACTGGCCCCGTACCACACCTGGGCGGCGGGCCCGCAGATGACGCGCGTGTCTAGGTCCGCCGTGCGCGCCGGTCGCCAGCGTACCTGCCCCGGATCTGGCCAGTAGCCACGGACCAAGTCGCCCTGATAGACCGCCTTGACTCCGTAGGTCCCCGGGGGAACGGGCATGAAGTTGTCGTCGAGGCCGTTCCAGTAGTCGGTGAACTTGCCGCCGTTCTCGCGGGTGACAGTGCGAGGCTCTCCGGCCAGGAACTGGCTGATGATCCAGTGGGGATTGTTGGCGTCCACCATGGCGAAGGTCACCCGCTAGATCTTGGGCAGGCGACCGGCCGTAGGCAGGGAATGGGTGATGGGCACTCCCGAGTCTGTCTCTTGGGCTTGCGCTTGGCATCCAGAGAAAAGAGTAAGTGCGAGCGCAGTCATCACAAATGACAGTGGAGCGGATTTTCCCACAGGTTTTCCCTCCCGGCCGGATCAGAATGTCTGCATTACTTCTCGACAGCGCACGTGGAGGGAAGGACAATCCGGCGCGGGCAGCGAAGTCGCCGGCGTCATTACCCAACCCAGGAGGCTTCACATATGGCCGAAACGATGAAAGCAGCAGTGCTGCATGCGCCGCGAGATCTGCGCATCGAGGAAGTTCCCCGGGCGCGGCTAACAGCCCCCGACCAAGCGCTGGTCAAGGTGGAGGCAGTGGGCATCTGTGGCTCCGACGTGCACTACTGGGCGGAGGGCCGCATCGGCACCAAGACCTTCAGCAAGCCTTTCATCCTGGGACACGAGACCGGAGGGACAGTCATCGAAGTGGGAGAGGCGGTCACGCGGGTCAAGCCCGGAGACCGGGTGGCGATTGAACCGGGCTATCCGGACCGGACCTGCGACTTCTGCCGCGCGGGTCGATATAACCTGTGTCCGGAGATGACCTTCCTCGCCGACCCGCCGGTGGACGGCTCCCTTTGTGAGTACCTGGCCTGGCCAGCGGACTATCTCTTCCCCCTGCCCGAGCCGCTCGACGTGGAAGCGGGCGCCATGATGGAGCCGCTGGCGGTCGCGATTTACGCCAACCGCCAGGTGCGCGTAGGACCCGGGGAGGCGGTCGCGATCATCGGTGCCGGGCCGATCGGCTTGCTCTGCCTCCAGGTGGCGCGAGCCGCCGGGGCCTATCCTGTGTATGTTACGGACGTGACGCCTTCGCGCCTGGAGCACGCCCGCAATTTGGGCGCCACTGAGGTAATCAATGCCGGAGAGCGTGACGCCCTGGAGACAGTCCGTGCCCTGCGCCCGGGCGGCGTGGACGTGGTGCTGGAGTGCGTCGGCATCGAGGAGACGGTCAACCAGGCGCTGTACATGGTGCGCAAGGGCGGGCGGGTACAGCTGGTAGGCATGAGCGCCGGCACGCTCTCTGGCTTCCCGGCTTGGGACGTCATCCTGGCTGAACTGGAGATCCACGGGCAATTCCGCTACGTCAACTGCTACCCGCCGGCGATCGCCCTGGTTCAGTCTGGCGCGGTGCAGGTGGCGGGGATGGTAACGCACCGCTGGTCACTGGAGGAGGCTCCCGAGGCCTTCGCCTTCGTGCACGAAAAGCGCGCCGAGGTGATCAAGGGCATCGTGCGCGTGGGATAGGTCGCGCGAAGGGCAGCGCTTGTCCGCGTGGCCTGCGCGTCCGGACGGGGGCTTGCGTTGTCTGCTCAAGCAGTCCGGTGCTGAGGGCTTCTCTGCCGAGCCCCCTGCGGGGGTCAGTCGAACAGCAACACCCCCTTGATGTATCCCTCGGGACGCTCCGCCGCTAGTTCCAGGGCCGCTTGCACGTCGCCGAAGGCGTGGCGGTGGGTAACCAGGCGCTCGAGGTTGAAGACGCCCCGCTCCAGCAGCGCGACGGCCCGCTGCATCTTGTTTACGTTATGGTCCCGCCCGATGCCGGGCGCGCTGTTGAGCACCTTCAGCCCGCGCGTGTGCCACAGACCCATATCCACCGTCCGCGGCGTGTGGTGCCAGGCAAAGATGGACAGCCGCCCGCCGCTACGGGTCAGGGCCCCGGCCATCTGGATGGTCTCCTCCACACCCGCCGCTTCCACGACCAAGTCGAAAGGCTGCCGCTGCAGTTCCTCCAGACGGACTTGCCCGTCGGCGGTCCCCGCGTTGATAACCTCGGTGGCGCCGAACTCCTGGGCCAGCGCCAGGTTGAAGCCTTTGATGTCGCTGACTACCAGTTCGGCCAGCGGGCTGTGGGCTAGAGCCTGCACATTGAGGAGTCCCATGAAGCCCGCGCCCAGGACGAGGGCGCGATCGCCCGCCGTCAGGTCGTAGGAATACAGCGCTGTTACGATGCAGGCACAGGGCTCGATGAGGAAGGTCGCCGGGTCGGCAGGAGGACGGCTGAGCCGCGCCAGACCTGCGGCGGGCAGGTTCTCCACCGTCGCCCAGCGTCCGGTTGCTACCCAGTCGCCCTCCTTGAGGTCCTTCACCTCTCGCCCGACTTTGGTGACTATTCCCACTCCTTCATGCCCGGCGGTGGCCGGATAGTGCGGCTCTGCGCCTGTGAAAACCGATACTTCGGCCATGCAGATACCGTTCGCTACGCAGCGCACCTGGATCTGATCGGGCCCGGGGTCGGACACCTGGATCTCGCGAATCTCGACCGTATAGGGACCGGTGATAAAGACAGCCTGTCCTTCCATCTTGGTTCCTCCTGGGCACATGCTTAAGTCTAAGGTACCCATTCCGCCCGCGCCGGCGGCTTGGGCATCGGCGACTGCCGGAGGTTCGGCACGTCTTGTCGTCTCACCTGCCTCCAGCAGGCTCCTTCCTGCTCTCCCCGCATGGCCGGGTATTGTCTGAACATCCGCAGGTGCAACGATTAATCCCGCACATACTCCCGGTAAAGCAGATTGACGCCGGCCAGCCGGTAGCCACTCAGCAGTTCCTGCAGCCAGGCGCGGCGCTCAGTCGTGCCGGCCTCTTCCTCCCACCACGACTGCCCCTCGGGTACCAAGATGTAGCGCGGGCGATTGCGCCGGACCTCCTCCAGCAAGAGGCGCGAGGGATAGGCCAAGGGCCCGATTATGCGCTCTGCCCTGGCCAGGTTGCGTTCCAGCGCCCGGTTCCAGAAGTGCTCCAGGACGAGATACCGCGAGGCGACGCGGCGGCCGCTGTAGAAGACCGTCGAGGGGTCGTGCGTCAGCACCAGCACGCAATCATCCGCGGTCGTGAGGGCGGCCAGCCGCTCGCCGACCTGCCGCCCCGTGTCCGCAGTCTCGGCGCTCAGGACGCGGTCGCGCCAGCGCCAGGCGGAGTTGCGCAGGGGCATCGCCAGTCCCAGGGCCAGGGCCACAACCACCACGCCAGCGAGATAGCGCCGCCGCTGCTCTGAGCCGCAGGCGGCCAGGCACCGGTGGAAGCCGGTCGCGCCCAGGACACACAGGGGAACGGCCACCTGGGTCATGTGATAGGCAAGAGGCTGGCCGCCACTCAGGAGCCCCGCCAGACCTGCCAGCAGCCACAAAGGCAGGAGGATACCGAGCACAGCGGCCTCGCCGGGGTTGCCCTCTCCGCCGGAGACGCGCCTCCGAAACGCTTCAACCGCTCCCAGCAAGCCCAGCGCCCAGAGCAGCGCCGAGGCGGGGACCATTTCCGAAACGAGGATCATCCAGGTCTGCGCTCGCAGACCCAGGCTCACTCGCTGCGCGGCGGAGGGTATGACCCAGACCCAGGCCAGGTAGGCAGAAAAAGTGCTGTAACGGGCCACCAGCAGGGCCACCAGACCCGCGCCCAGAACCACGCCAAGCACCAGGCTGGCCAGGACGCGCCCAGTGATTCCCCGCCTCCGCGCCAGCCAGACCGCTCCCCCTAGTAGGGCCAGCAGGTCGAGCACCGCCACCTGCTTGCAGGAAGCCGCCAGTACCAGGAGCAACCCCGCAAGCACGCCTAATACGGGGCGGAATCGCTTGCTAAGCAAGGTGCAAACCAAGCACAGAAATCCCAGCGCCGAGCCGACCGCCATGGGCAGGTCCATCTCTAGCGACGGGCCCAAAGTATGCGCGAGGAAGATGACGGTGAAGGCCGCCGCCGCGAATTGCGCGCCTGTGGCCCCCAGGCGCCGCACCAGCAAGACCGCGCACGCGACCAGGGCAACCACCAGTCCCAGGGCAGCAACGTGCAGCGCCACCAGGCTGAATCGGGTGGGGGCCAAAATGGCCGCGTAGAGGAGATACCCCAGGGGCCCCTTCCAGTCTGCCGCCTGCTGATAAAGCCGCGCTCCCATGACCACCTGTCGGGCCACCGTGGCGTTGATGGCCTCGTTCACGAACAGGAAGCCTCGGGCCGGCGGCCAGAGATAGGCAGTCAGGACCGCCAGCAGCACCCACTTACCCCAGCCTAAGTGTCCCCGCATGGTCTCACACCGGCGCGAGGCTTCCCCTTCTCCCGCCGGCGCACCGCGAGTTCCCTGACGCGGTGCCGGTTTCCTCCCCGCTAGCGGAGGCAGACAAGTTACTCAGCAGTTCCTCTCCTGTAACAGCAGGTTTGCTGCGGTCTTCCTCAGAGACCCTAGCCCTGGCCGATGCCTCCTAGCGCAAGACTCCGTTTACGGAAATGCGCTGGGAGGAAGTGCCTATGGCTGCCCGCTTGCTTGCTGCGCTATCGGTCTTCTGGTTGGTCGCCTGGCTGCCCGCTTCGGAGGCGCAGGCTGCTGCGGAAGGCTGCCCCCCGGAGGCGCAGCGTTGCCTGGAGCGCTGGCAGAGCGCCATCTTGGCCCTGGCCGAATGGCCCCTACAGGTGACTTACGACCCGGCCTCGGGCGCAGTCGAGTTCACGGGAATGGAGGGAGAGAGGCGCCCGGCAATGATCACCGGCTATGGCAAAGTCTCTGGTCCGGTCGGCGGCGTACTGCATCTGGTGGAGTCGGCCTCCTGGCCGCCGCCGTCCCCGCAGCAGGACGGCTTCGTGCGCCTGTGGGTGCCGGTTGCCTGGCCCGACAGCCACGCCAGCCCGGCTGCCGCCCACCGGGCCGAGCGGCACCTCATCCTCAATGCCTACCAGGCCGCTTCCGTGCTGGCCTCGGTACCGGGGATCGCCCCGGGCAGGCTGGGCGTGGTCGGGCATGGTGACGCGGCTATCGCCGCTCTAGCCGTAGCCGCGCTGCGGCCCGGCGAGGTCAGTTTCATGGTTCTGCTTGACCCCCGCTTTCCTGTTCAGTACCCCGCAGGCGGCAGAAACCTGCCTGTCTTCGCCGCGGCGCTGCGCTGTCCGGCACTGATCGTGGCCGGACGGCAGACGCCGGGCGCCGCTGCCGTGGCCGCTGGCCTCGGGCAATACCTCCGTGGCCCCCACCAGGTGGTGTGGTTTGAGGGGCAGTCCGCCCCCTCCGCGGCGCTGGGTCCCTCCTTGCTCGCGGCCTGCCGCCAGTGGATGGAGGAGGCCCTGGCCTGGTCCGCGAGCGACGCCACCGCCGCCCTGGGCGAGGAGGCCGATCTGCTCGCCGAGGATCCCGGCTTCGTCCCCGCCCTGCCTGTAGACCTGAGCGCGCAATAGCGCCTGCTCTTTTCCCCTCCGATGCCGAAGGATTGCCGAGGGCACAAGAGGAAATCCCGGCTGCCGACCGCCGGCCAAACCCTGGGGGGGCAGGCATCCGGGCGCCGTCCGGGCTGGCAGCGCCCAGGGGAACAAACCCCTGGCGAGCAGCGTCATAATCCCGCCGGATTATGACGGACAAGCGGCAACGCGCGGCCATGTCCCCCATTCGATCCTCGACCACCGCAACTAGGCTTTGCGGGCTCCTGACGCTGTGCCTGCTCTCAGCGCTGCCCGGGCGCGCGGACTTCCTGGACTCCATCCAGAAGGCCCTGGACCGCGCTGGGCTCTTCCAGGGCGTGCGGATCAGCGGCCAGAACACCATGACTTTACAGCAGAATTTCCTGCAAGGCTCCCGCAGCGCCTTCGAAGGCCAGCGCTGGGACACGGGCAACTTCTACCGTCAAAGCAGCCTGCACCTGGAGGGGCCCATCTGGAAAGAATTCGGCTTTCAGTTGGACCTATCGGCCTCTGGCTGGGGTCAGGACTACACCCGCTGGGTGCTGGGATACGTGGGGCACAATACCGCCCTCTACTTCGGGGACCTGAACATCAACCTGCCGGGCAACGAATTTGCCTCCTTCTCGCGGAGCCTGCGGGGGTGGCAACTGGATCAGGTGCTACCCAACCGGGGCCTGATGCGAGCCTTCTATTCCCAGGAGGAAGGCTTCACCCGCCGGGAAACCTTTTCCGGGAACAACACCTCCGGCCCGTACTTCCTAACCTATACGCCCATCATCGAGGGTTCGCTGCGCGTGAAGGTAGATGAGGTGCCGCAAGAACTGGGTACCGACTACCGGGTGGACTACCAAACCGGCGAGCTGAACTTCGAGCCCACGACGGGGCCGCCCAAACTGATCCCCAGTACCTCCACCATCGCGGTGAGTTACCAGTCAGCGGGCTACTACAGCCAGGCGGGGAAACTCTCCGGGGTGCGAGCAGAGATGCCCTTCCGCCGGGGCCGCGGCCTGGTGGGTTTGACGGTGCTCCGCCAGGATCGCCCCGAGGCGGGCCGCGGCGATACGGCCGCCTACCAGGAGGACATCTACAACGGCTCGGGCACTACCGGCCCCTTCGACACTAACTACCGCCCCATCCTGGCCGACGGCGCGGTAGTCGTCTACCGCGGCAAGAGTCAGACGATTGAGCAAGCGCTGGTGGTACTGGTAGATGATGTGCCCCAGAAGGAAGGCGTGAACTACCTCTCCTACCGGCAGATCGGCCGCATCATCTTCCTGCAGCCGGTACCACCGACGGCTCTGGTCAGAATTCAGTACTATTACAGCCTGGGTACGGCCAGCCGTTCCGCTGATCTAGAGATTCGGGGCCTCGATCTCTCCTACCAGGTCTCGAAGCACCTTACCCTAGCCAGCCAGTACGCCCGGAGCATCGGCGGCGCGAGCGGTGCCTCGGGCAGCGCACTGTCCGGCCTGCTCACTTTCAGCCGCCCGGGCCTGAACCTGACCGCCGAGTTTCGTGATATGGAGCCGACTTTCAGTTACTTAGACTCGGTGGGCTTCTACCGGCAGGAGAAGGGCCTCAACCTGCGGCTGGATTGGCGGCCGGGCCGGTACTTTACCGTCTACGACACCTATTCTAATGTGAAGACTAACAACGGCTATTCCTTCGGGTACAGCGGGTACGCCGGATACGCCGGGGACTACTCGCCGCTGAGCGCTCAGGCGCTGCGGCCCTTGCAGGACGCGACCACTCCGGCCGGACTTGACATTCGCAGCAAGCGCCACTCTTTGGGGGTTTCCTTCGTGAGGCCGCGCTGGCCCTCCGTGCAGTGGACCCGCGATGACATGTCCAACAGCGGCGGCGCTGGGGGGAACAGTTCCTACAGCACCGACCGGTTTGAGGTGCGCCACGATTTCGGCCAGCGCTTGCGCACGCAGTTCCAGTGGCAACACAACCGGCAGGAGTACGGCCGGCCGGCAACGGTGGGGGTGACTGCCAACCCGGGCAGCAGTTCCACCCAGTCTCTAGTATCCTTGACCTGGACGCCGGCCGAGAAACTTTCACTTTCCGCCAACTTGAACAGCGCCCGCAGCCACGGCACCAGCGCCACCGTTTCGGGGGTCACCCCCACCAGTTCCAGTTCCAGTGCCCTGCAGTTGTCGGCGCGCTGGCAGCCCAGCCAGCGGGTAGCGCTTAACCTGGATCGGACCGCTACAAAGTCTGACGGCCTGGTAAGCAGCGGTTTCTACGGCGGCTACGGCGGGGGCGGCTACTACTCGGGAGGGGGAGGCTGGCCCGGCCCCATCGCCGGCGCCGGCTTCTTGCCCGCGCAGGCGGGGGCGGAGACCGAGCGCCCCCGCTACCAGGACGTGAGCACGACCCTGGGAATCACTTACCAGCCCTCCGAGCGCCTGAATCTGGGTGTGAACCTCTCCAATCGCAAGTATCTGAGCAGCGGAGGGATGGGCTATCTGGCTGACAGCGACCAGACCACCCGGAACCTGTTCGCGACCTGGCGCTTCAGTCCCACGCTTTCGCTGACCGCTTCCCTGGGCAGCGACCGCCTGGCCTTCCTCGACCCCGGCAAGGGCGCCATCAGCAACAATATGTACACGGCTTCTTTCAACTATCAGCCGGAAAACACGAACTGGGGTCTGGGACTCACCCTCAACAAACAAACCGGGGCCAGTCCGGTCTACCTGGACTTCGGCAGCCGCCAGCGCTATCTCACGGTCGGCACTGACTTTTTCGACGTAAGCGCCCAGGTGCGCTATCGCCTGGCGCAGGATTCCAGCCTTTACTGTAATCTGGGCCTGTCCGACTTCGCCAGCGGGTACGCCGCCTTCAAAAAGAACACGGCAGAACTAGGCTGGGAAAGGACGCTGGGGAAGAACACCCGCATGAGTCTGGGCTACCGCTTCATCAAGAACCTGGCCGGGCGACCTACTTCGCCGCTGTTCACCGGCGCGGCCCTCGCCGGGCAGGACTACCTGGCCAACACCTTCGCCCTGAGCATCTCCACGACGTTTAGCGGCGGGGTGGGCGGAGGCAGTTTCGCGGCCCCGGCCGCGAGTGACTACGCAGGCCTGGCCGGCGGCTTCGGCAGCAGCACGGCGCTGGCGACGTTCGGCGGCTATCGTCCCGCCTTCGGGGGCGGGTTGACCGAGGGCGTGGGCGGCTATCCCGGAGGCTTTGCCGGGGCGGGCTTCGGCGGCGGAGGTGGTTTCGGCAGCGGATACGGTGGATACACGACGGGGGCGTTCGGGCGCACCGGCGGCTTTTCTGGCTTGGGAACCGGCTACGGCGCTTACGGTTCCCCCCAGGGCTTCGCCACCGGCTTGGGACAGTTCCGGCAGAAGGAACCGCAGGGCGCGATGACGACGCAACCCTCGTTGGGCTGGACGCAAGAAACTCCGGGCCTGGGAGCGCCCGAGGCGCCCAGCGCCGGGGCCGGGGAAGAGCCGCCGCCGACGTGGAGCGAGGAATTCTGGCACTGGCAGGAGGGCCTGTCCCGCTGGGACTTGGGCTCGCCGGGAGCGTGGTGGTAGTCGGTGGCGAACATCAGGATGCCGGTTCGCGCCAGGCTTGCGATGCTGGTTTTCGGCTCGCTTCTTCTCAGCAGCGCCGTCGGCACTGCCTCCCCCTTCCGCACCCTGGACAATCGGCCCTTCGCTACGCGCTGCAACGGCCCCCAGGGAGCCTTGCTGCGAACCGCCACCCCCGCCGGTCAAGTCTCCACGCAGACGGTAGGCGCGACGCTCGCCGCCCAGCACCGCGTGGCGGCCCTGCGCGGAGCCGAGTACGCGCTCCGTGTCCTCCAGCGCGCCCGGGTGAAAAGCCCCCGCGCCGAACTGCGCTTCCCGCGCATGATGTATCAAGTCAGCGGCGACAAACTCGTGCTCCCCGAACTGGCGAAGGCGCAGGCCACGGGAGACCGGCCCGGCAACCCAGCCAACAATCTCACCTTCCAGTTCCAGGGCTTCTCCGCCGCTGACGAAGCCGCCTTTCGCGCTTACCTAGACAATGCCTACCCCAAGATGCGCCTGGTCTATGGCCCGCCGGCCTTCAACCTCACCGTTACTATTGTGCAGGACAACACCATTCATCCGCTTCAGGGAGGCATTTACGACGCCTCGGCCAACGAGATCCGCCTCCCTCCCCCTTCCGGTAACTTCGTGGAGGACACTTTCGTCCTGTGCAAACTGGTGCTACACGCCTTCCGCGACGACGTGGCGCTCTGGTACGACGCCTGGGAAGACGGGATGACGGGAGCCGCGGCGACGGTGATTCAGACGATGCCGGGGGTCGCGCCCGGCTACGATCCGGTGGATCCCGGTCCCTTCTATTGTTGGTCGGTCTATGAGTGCGAGAACCAGCCGGCGCTTGCTAACAACACCTTCTACCCCCCCTCCGGTTTCACTGGCATGTTGGTCTGGCGTATCGCCATGGCCCGCGCGGTCTGGCTGAAGTGCTGGGTGGAAGACACCGCCTTCTTCAGCAACTTCAACCAGGCCTATTACGCCGCTTACACCGAGGGCTTGCCCGGCGACGTGCCCGGGCTCAAAGATATCGCCGCCGCCATACTGCCCCGCGTGGAGGGGCTGTCTTTTTACGATTGGTTCCAGCGGCAGTACGTGCTGGACACCTCCGTCCACACGGGACTGAAGCTATATACCTGGAACATTCCCCTGGAATCGGCCGTCGTGCTCCTGGTTGATCACTACGTTACCGGCCTGGAGGGAGATGAGTCGCCCCGGGGAGGAAATACTCAGCCTATTTACTGGAATTACGACTACACGCTCAGCCTCTACACCGAGCCGCCCAACGTGATTAGCATTCCGGACACAGGCGAGCGGGCCGGGCAAGGCGACCATATTGCCGAATTCACCTCGGTGGGCGGCGCTCAGCGGATCACAGTACAGATAGACCTGAACGGACTGCGCGGGCAATACCCCTATCCCTACAACGTGCGCGGCTTCAATCCGGGTGAAAACGACTTTTACGGCGCGGTGATGGGCGGGCCGGTGGCAAGCCTAGACGTGAGCGGCGCTTACAGCCGGACGAACATTCCGGCTAGTCGCGGCGTTTGGGGAACGATCCTCTCGGGAGGCGCCCGTCTCCGACCCGGACAAATATCGGTCACGGTTACCAATCCGCTGGGGCAGAAGGTCACGCGCACTGTCAATGTGGGCTGGGACTCTTACGTGGCCTTCCTGCCCGGAGGCGGACAGGCCAGCGTCACTCACACCTTCAAGCGCCAGGGCAACGGCGTGATGATGATCTCACTGCCGGTGGAGCCGCTGGAGCAGAACGCCGCTGCCCTGCTGGGGATTGATCCTGCGCGCTTGCTCTTGGCTCGCTGGGACCCCGGAGCGCCGCCCAGCGGCGCCTACCAGATCTGGCCGCGGACTGACCCCTTTGAGCCAGGACGCGCTTTCTGGATCAAACTGCCCGGCGACCTCACGGTGGAGGTCCAGGGGGTACTCCCACCGGAGGACCGCGAGTACGCGGTGCCGCTGGCGCTGGGCTGGAACATGGTCGGCAGCCCTCGGCGTCAGGACGTACTGGTAAGCAACTTGAAAGTGCAAGTGGGCGGAGACCCCGCCGTCTCCTTTGCCGAGGCACTGAGCAAGGGCTACCTGCAACGAGGGCTGTACCGCTACGTCCCCGGCGCCGCCTATGAGATCGCCGATACGGTAAGACCCTTCGAGGGCTACTGGCTGCGCTGCCTGGTTCCGGGGGGCGCGCGGCTCATCTTTCCGCCGCTGTGATTCCTTATGCTTCGCGCTCTCCCTCAGGCGGCAATCGAGGTGTTGGCCGGCGTGCTGGCGCTGGTCAGTATGCTCGCCGGGTGTGGCGGAGGCATCAGCGCCGGTCCGCCCCCCGCTCAGCGGACGACCACGGTGATTGTCGAGACGCTGCAGGCTGGAACCACCGACCTGCTCCCGGTGGCCGCCGACATCGTGGTGGGCGGAGTGCACGGGACCACCGATCTCGCCCAGGGCTACGCAATCATCGCCAACGTTCCCCTGGGCGAGGCGAACCCTCCCCAGCAGCCTCTGACCGTGTACGCGCCGGGCTGGGTTACCGTCTCGCAGATGGTGACGCTCAATCCGTACTCCTATACCACGGTCAGCGTGGGGCTTTCTCCG
>CALFVE010000014.1 GCA_937928475.1 uncultured bacterium
TCCTCGTGAGTGGGGCCAAGGCAGAATTCACGGTCAGCGCGGTCCCTAGTGCGCAGGGGCGATGGTTGGAAGGTAGCCCAGCGCCCAGTGCGCTCCCACAGTTCGCGGGGGTGGAGTACCGGCATGAGCACCTCGATCGCCCCCGCGCGATTCATCTCCTCGCGGACGATGTCTTCCACCTTACGCAACACACGTAGGCCCAGGGGCAAGAAGGTAAAGACCCCGGCCGCCAGGGGGCGGATGAAGCCGCCGCGCAGGAGCAGCCGGTGGCTGGGAATCTCCGCCTCCGCCGGCGCTTGGCGCAGGGTGGGCAGGTAATACTGAGATGCTCGCACTGAAGAAGACCTCCGTTGGACGACCATCGGCCCCGGTCACCCGGGGCCAGGGGCGATTATACCCGAAAAGGCGCTCGGCAGGGGAGGCGGTGGGGACCTCCCCTGCCTTGCCGGAAAGCGTTTCTCCTGCCTACCCCGGCCGCGGAGGCGGAGGTGGAGGAGGCGGCATCGGCGGCCGGGGCGGCTCGGGCGCTGCCGCCGGCGGCTGGGGCTGCTCGGGGGCGGCCTGAGGGGCAGGCGCTGGTGGCGCTGGTGGCGCCACGGCCGGCGGGGGAGGCTGGACCGGAGGTGCAGGTTGCGCCGGCGGTACCGGAGCCTGGCCGGAAGCCGGCGCAGGCGGGTATACCGGGGGCGGCGCCTGGCCTGGCGCTGCCAGGTAGCCTCCCGGCGGCTGCTTCCTCGCCCTGCTGCCGCGCGTCGCGAGCATCACCGCTACCGCGACCAGTGCCACAATGATGATGCCCACCAGGAGGAACCAGGGCGCCCACTCCTGCCAGGTCTTGTCCTTGCCCGCTGCAATCTCGCTGTTGCAGGTGGCCAGGTACTCGTCTATCCAGGGGGTCTCGGGAGCCAGGCCCTTGATCCGGCTGAGATACTTCAGCGCCGCCTTGTAGTGGTGCACGGCCATCTTATCCACGGCCTGGCGATAGAGTACGGTTACTTGCCCCTCCGTGGGGACGACGTTGGCCTGCTGGAGGAAGTCTTTGATAACGCTAACCGGTACCAGAAAATTCATGCCGGGAATCTCGCGGGCCTGGGTTTCGCCGCTCGCCGTTTCGGTCTCCTCCACCGCCCCCCAGGTGACGATGCCCACTACTCTGCCGGAGGCGTCCAGGGCCGGGCCGCCGGAGTTGCCGTGAGTCACCGACACATCGGTCTGGATAGCGTCCCAGCCGCCCTGCATCTTCTTGCGCGAACTGACCACCCCGCTGGTAAACGACGGTTCGATCTTCTCGGTCTGCTTGTACCAGGGCGCGAAAGTGGCCTTGCCCGGATAGCCGATGGCGTAGATCGGATCGCCGGTCTTGAGGGCGGCATCATCCCCCAACGGCAGGGTGGGCAGATTGCTGGCCTCCACTTTGAGAATGGCCACATCCTTGCCCGGCATCGGCTCGCCCATCTTCACGATCTCCGCGGACAAGCCCTTCTCCTCGGCGTCCTCTCCGCCGACTGCCACACCCGGCAAGGCGAGGTACAACTTGTCCAGGTCGCTCATCTCCAGATAGCGAACGTACCAGCGGGTGGCTGCCTCCACTAGTCGAGCGGTCAACTCATCACTCACGGCCCCGCCTACTTCGTCTTTAAAATCCTTGACATCCTGCTCAATCAACTCACTGAGCACATTCTTGGCGAACTGAAGTTTGAGTTCGTCCTCGTCTGCATAGACCACATGGGCGTTGGTAACCAGGTACCCATCGGGCGTTACAAACCAGGCAGAGCCTTGCGCCTGGATGCCCTTCTCGAAAGTGCGCTTACTGGAACTGGGCATCACATAGTCGAAAATGTTGTCAATGATCTCCTCGACGGCCGCCGTCCGGACAGCATTCTCGTCGCTCGCGTTCAGTTCCCCAGCCTGGGCCATGGCGATCAGTCGCTGCCTGAGCCGGGAGAGGCGGTCGGCGGGGATGACGGCCTCCGGCACCGACAACTGCGCGCGGTAGACGGCGATGACGCAGACCGTGGCGGGCTTGGCCAGGTCGAAGATATGACTAGGCTGTCCCTTCTCGCCTTGCCTACCTCCACAGCCCAGCATTCCCACCGCCAGCACGCAAAGCCCGAAGGCAGCAGCCAGTAGCCAAGACACCTCCTGGGCACCGAACCTGTGCTTGTGACCGGACATGCGCATCATCCTTCCTGAGGACAACCCGAGATTGCCCCGAGCCCTCTTCGTCACCAGCAAGCCGATTTCTTCCTTGGCCGCTGCAGAGAGTTGCCTTCATCACCGACCGCGGAGGAAGCCGGGTCAGGAGTCCGGCTTCGCCTGCGCGGATGCGGCCCGCAACGGCGCGCCGTAGAGCAGCCCAAAGAAGGCCAGGGCCAGGGCGTGGAATCCGACCATGCTGAGAGCAACCAGGATCCATAACAGCGCCTTAGGGCCGATAGCCTCGCGCCAGTAGGCTTCGCGTACGCCGAAGAGGGCAAAGACCACCAGGGCCAGTGTCCCGGTGCCCACGAGCATCCCTTGCAACCAGGTCGCGCCGGGAGAATCGCGGCGCGGAACGTACCCCCGCGGCAGGCGGCCAGCCAGGCGCAGGGCCAGGCCGCCATGGCGGAGCAGGTAGTACTTGTCGGCCGCCTCCTCCGAGTACCAGGAGCGGGCATCGCTCAGGCTGAGCACCGCGAACCCCGCGGCCAGCAGGGGGCCCGGGAGCATCACCACCTGCAGCAGGTTCTCTGCGAAGCGCGCCCCCACGGCGCCTAAGCCCATGAGTACCAACCCCACTGCCCCGAAGACATAATTGCGCAGGCCGGTGCGCCGGTAGATGACCCAACCGATCACTGCCTGCCACAGGCACAGACAGGCAAACAACGCCCAGCCCCAGGAGGGAATCTGGCGCAGCAAGTTGGGGTAGTAGTTCAGGAAGGCTAGCAGTTCGATGAGCATGCTCGCTATCGCGGGACCGTGGGCGACAACTGGACGCTCAAGCGCTGAGCGCGCTGATCTCGGCCGCCAGGGCAGCAGCGGCTTGCGAAACCGGCACCCGTCGAACGACTTCGCCCCGTCGGAATAACACCATGGCGTCCTTCCCAGCCGCTAGGCCGACATCGGCGTGTCTTGCTTCACCAGGACCGTTCACCTCGCAGCCCATCACCGCCACCACAATCGGCGCCGTCAGTCCCGCCAGAGCCTCCCGGACCTCCTCGACGATCGGGCGCAGGTCCACCTGGCAGCGCCCGCAAGTCGGACAGGCCACCAGCACCGGACCCGGCAAGAGGCCCAGCGCCCGCAGGATCTCCCGCCCGGCGCGGACCTCCCCGCAGGGGTCGTCGGTCAAGGAGACACGTATCGTGTCACCGATACCCTCGGCCAGGAGCGCGCCGATGCCGACCGCCGAACGCACCAGCGCCTCTCGGCCCAGGCCGGCCTCGGTCACGCCCAGATGCAAGGGAAGATCGCTTTCCGCAGCGAAGCGACGATTGGCCTGCACGGTGCGAGGGACATCGGAAGCCTTCAGCGAGACGACCAGATCCTGGAAACCCAGGTCTTGGGCTGCAGCGACCATGCGCAGAGCCGCCGCGCACATGGCCTCGGCGGTCGGCCCGCCGTGCCGCTCCAGAACATCCCGAGGTAGGGAGCCAGCGTTGACCCCAATTCGCACCGGAATGCCCGCCTGGGTCGCGGCGGTCAGCACTGCCTCCAGACGCTTCCGGCCGCCGAGATTGCCAGGGTTGATGCGGAGTTTCGCCGCCCCTCGCCGGGCCGCCTCGATCGCGAGGCGATGGTCAAAGTGAATGTCGGCGATGACCGGCAGAGGAGAGGCGGCACAGATGCGCTCAAAGGCCTCCAGCGCCTCAGCGCGGGGTACGGCCACCCGCACCAGATCCGCGCCCGCCGCCGTAATCCGCTTGATTTGCTCGAGGGTCGCCTCGGCGTCAGCGGTGTCGGTCTTGGTCATGGTCTGCACCGACACCGGAGCCGGCCCGCCGATGCGAACCGGGCCGACCGAGACGGGCCGGCTGGCGCGACGGGCAACGATGGCCTCACGTTGCATGGTCGTGGCTAGGGCGTGCCGTGGAGAATCAGGTTGGCAACGTCGTTGAAGGTGAGGCTGACGATCAGGCCCATGAGGATGACAAAGCCGGCCACCTTCACCAGGTACTCGGCGCGGGCATCAATGCGCCGCCGGATCAACCCCTCGAAGCCAAGCAGCAGCAGAACGAAGCCGTCCAGCGGCGGCACCGGCAGCAGGTTGAAGACGGCCAGGTTGGCGCTGAGCAGGCCACCGAAACTGGCCACTGCTGCCCAGCCTAGGCGCGCCTGTTCGTAGGTCATGGCGATAATGCTGACCGGGCCGCCCGGCGTGGCCGCGACCTTGCGGCTGATCAGAGCGTGGAGCGAATCAATGACGATGGCTACGGCTTCCACAGAACCGACAGCGCCGTAGACCAGACGTGCTCAACATCAACGAGCTGGCCAATGCCGTGAAGACGGTCGTGCTGCCGGGCG
>CALFVE010000015.1 GCA_937928475.1 uncultured bacterium
GCCCAGCCAAGCACTCGCGCGAGCCGATCTCCCCGCATCGCCAGCGGTTCTCCAGTTCCCAGGCCTCTGCCAGGCCCAGGCGGGTGATCATCTCCACGCCGGTGTCTACCAGGGCGATGGTACCGTCAAAGTCGCTCAGCACCAGATCGCCCAGCCCCAGCGGGACTAACTGTGCAGGTTTAAGGCCGAGGCCGCTCCGCAAGCAAGGCAAACTCCCCTCACCAACAAGGCAAGCGCCGCGCCCCTCGCTAGCGCGGCTACCTAGCCAGTCTACCCGAATCGCTGCGGTTGGGCAAGGCCCGGGAGTGCTGCTGGGAGCAGAAACCTCTGAGACGATTGACCCTGGCGGCGGGCCGGCCCGTATGCGGCCGCGCACCTCCTGGGGAATATGCCGGCCGCGTGGTTACGTAGAGATGCCTGAGCGCAAACGGCAGGAAAAGGGCGGTAAAATGTCGAAGGTAAAAAGAACGGAGAGGTAGCGTGGAGGCTGCAAAACCAACGACCTGGGAGGTGTCAGAAGTGAGCAGGGGTTGCCTGTACTGCTTGGCCCTGATCTCGGTAGCGGCTCTGGTGTTGGGCGGCTGTGGGGGAGGCGGGGGCGGTGGGGGAGGGGGAGCAACATCACCGGGCAGCCGCTTCTTCCCGCTGGGCAGCGGAGCGGTGGCTGTGCAGGCGGTCAACCCGGCGGACCTTCAGGTTATCAGTTTCGGTCCGCAGTTTTTCGGCGAGGGATGTTTCCTTGCTTTTTGGGGAACGACCATCGAGGTGCTGGGAGTCAACGTAGAAGGGCCCGGCAAGACGCAGACTGTCCCCTTGCTCTTCGTCCGAGGTGGGGACATTTACCAGTATGTAGGGTCCTGGTTTGACAAGTGGCAGTCGCGGCGCCTGACCAGCACCGCGGCAACCGAGTCCTGGCCGGTGTGGTCGCCGCGGGCCGACAAGATTGCTTACCTGCGGGGCGACGACATATGGGTGATGAATGCGGACGGTTCCTCGCAGACCAATCTCACCAACAGCGCGGAGGCTGAAGAGGGGCGGCCTGAGTGGTCGCCGGACGGTAAGAAAATCGCCTTCAGTCGGCGGAGTCGCGAGACTGGCCTGGATCTTTGGATTATGAACCCGGACGGCAGTGGCCAGGTCCAGGTGACCCAGACCGCAGGCGATGAGCAAGATCCCACCTGGATGCCCAACTCGCGGCAGATCGTCTACGCGGGGCGGCCTACCGGCGGCGACTTCGATCTCTACGAGACGAATCTCGACGGTTCCGTCAAGAAGAACCTCAGCAATACCGCCGGAATCTCGGAGATTCAGCCTATGGTGGACGCATACGCCCGCGCCGTGGTGTTCGTACGCCCGGAGATTGGCGCCGTTACTCGCTATCACCTCTGGCGATGGGACATTGATTCCGACGATTTCCGGCTGGGCAGCAGCCTCGCTGCAAGTGGCCCTCAGCGGCTGACCTCGGATAGCCACGATAACCTCAATCCCACCTGGGACACCAGCGGCGAGTACATCCTGTTTAGCAGCAACCGCGACGGGCAGATGGAATTGTACGGCATGCAGGAGAATGGAGCAAACCAGGTCAACCTGACCTGGTTCTCGGACGACGACAGCATGCCTTACTGGAAGTCCTATGGTTGGTACCACATCAGCATCGGCCCCAGCGGTCGGGATAGCGGCTTCAATCCCCCGCTGGGCGTCACTCGCGCGGCCGCCCTGGCGGCTTGGGGTCAGAACAACGGCTGGTTTGGCTCGGTCGGCTTCTCGGCGACGGACGGCGGGACGGTCACCTTGGCAGCGGTCGAACCAGCCGGCACTCTGCCGCTCATTGACGCCACCGCTACGACCTATCTCACCATGGTGGAAGATCGGGGTCGGGGAGTGCCCCGCCTGCTGCACCTGGGTGACCCTGCCAGCAATCCGCGTATTCCCGGCACCATACAACGGGCCATCGTCGCCCTTAGCCCGGAGGAGGCCACCGTGGTCGCGGTGATACCCTTCGCCGGTGCTGTCCTGGCTCCTGCGCAAAGGGAGGCGGCGCCACCCTACTCCGTAGTGCCGCAAGGCACTGAGGTGGTCCTCCGGGGGAACTTTGCGGGCGTCGAGGATGCCAAGGCCAGGGGTTACATCGCCGGGCCTTTCACCGAGGTCACGGTGAATGCGCGCAGCGGGGAAGTGATATCGTACCGCTAGCGCCGTGGCTTGCACGGGGGCCTGAGGAGACCGCTGGCGACCGGGCCGGCGGTCTCCGCTGCTGAGCCCGGTGCACAAGGCCGCTAACTGGCGCGGGCTGCGGCCAGCAGGCGCTCCACCTGCGCGACGTACTCGCGCTGGAAGCGGGCCTTGCTGAAGCGCAGAGCATTGTCCCGACAGGCCTGCTTACTAAAACGCATCGTCTCGAACCGCCGCACCGCCGCCGCCAGCGCTTCGGGCGTCTGTTCGGGAAAGAAGAGCCCGGTCTGGTCGGGGAGGACTGTCTCCAGAGCGCCGCCGGCGGCATAGGCAATCACCGGCCGCCCGGCGCTCTGCGCCTCCACGGCCGCGATGCCGAAGTCCTCCTCCTGGGGCATAATGAAAGCCCGGCAGCGGGCTACATACTGCCGCACTTCTTCCTCCTCGCAGCGCCCCAGTAGGCGGACGCTGGGCCCGGCTAGCCGTTGCAAACGCTCGCGCTCCGGGCCCTCGCCGATCACCACCAGCGGTAGGCCCAGGCGGGTGAAAGTCTCCACTGCCAAGTCCACCCGCTTGTAAGGAGTAAGCGCGCTAACCACCAGGAAGTGCTCCTCGTCATGGTCCTCGGGCAAGAAGGCATCGGTGTCCACCGGCGGGTAGACAACCACGGACTCCCGTCCGTAGTACTCGCGAATGCGCGCCTGCACCAGGCGCGAGTTCGCGAGATAGGTGGTGGGGCGGCCGCAGGTAGCCCGATCCCAGGCGCGCAGCCGGCCCAGCAGCCGGCGGGCCGCCGCCTTGGCCACGCTGCCGGCCGGGTAAGTCGCCAGGTACTGCTCACTCCAGAACCAGAGGAACCGGGCCGGGGAGTGGCAGTAGCAGAGGTGGACGGCGTCGCGGCGCGTGCGCACGCTCTTCACCCAGGCGCTACTGCTGGACAGTACCAGGTCGTACCCCTCCAGCCGCAGGCTTTCGGTGGCCCGGGGCATCAGGGGCAGAAGCCGACGGTACAGGCGCCGGGCCCGGGGCAGGCGCTGGAGAAAGGAGGGACGGACGTCCCAGTCGGCACAGAGGGGCTGCATGGCCTCGGGGTCATAGAGCAGCGTGTAAACGGGAGCCTGCGGATAAAGTTCGTGGATGGCGGCCAGCACCCGCTCGGCGCCGCGGATGCCCTGCATCAGGTAGTCGTGGACGAGGGCAACGTTCATAGGTAGCCGCAAGTCACAAGTCGCGAGTGGGGGACGGCAAGGCCTCCCAGGCTATCCGCATCATACCCGAAATCTGCGCCGCCGGCGAGAGGCGAGAGGGCGTCGGCATCACTTCCACTCGTCGGTGCCCCCGAGGAGCGGTGATGAGCGGAGCCGATCTAGCCCGTCGGGCGGCCAGAGCGGGCTGGATTCCCGGCGCAGACGCCGCTCATCCCGCGTCCTCTTGCCGCCCGCCACCGTGTTCTGTGCTTTCCTTCTCCCGTTGACACCCCCCGCCGCCCACGCCTATAATCCGGCCTGACATGAGACGTTTGCAGGCCCCGGCTACACGTGTTCTAGCGGCCTTGGCGGTGCTCTGCTTGCAGTCTGTAGCCTCCGGGGCGGCGGAAGTCGAATACGCCGCCACCACCATTCTGCCCGCCAACGGCCTCTACCTCGGCGCCTACATTCACCAGGACCCTGTGGTCAAGGGCGATGTTGCCGCCTTCGAGCGCCTGGTGGGCAAGAAGCACGCTGTCTACCTGCGCTACGTTGGCTACGGGGAGCCTTTCCCCCACCAGTGGGCACAAGACTTGCGGGCGCAGGGCGCCATTCCCCAAATCGCCTGGGAGCCGAACAACGGTCTCAGCGAGGTGCAGGACGACGCTTACTTGCGCGGCTGGGCCGAAGCCGCCCGGCACTTTGGTGCGCCCATCTTGCTGCGCTATGCCTCCGAGATGAACGGCGCCTGGATGCCCTACTCCGGCGATCCCGACGAGTACATCCGCAAGTGGCGCCTGGTCTACCGAGTTATGCACCAGACTGCGCCGAACGTGATCATGGTCTGGTGTCCTTTCGGAACCCCCCGCAGCACCATTCCTTTGTACTACCCCGGCGACGAGTTCGTGGACTGGGTAGGAGTGAACATCTATGCGGTCGTCTACAATAACGGCGATCCCCGGCAGCCGGCCACCGATACCCAACTCGACCAACTGAAGTTCATCTACAACCTCTACGCCGACCGCAAGCCGATCGCCATCTGCGAATACGCCGCTACCCACTTCTGTCGCGCCGCCAAGCGCAGTACCACGGAGTTCGCAGTCAGGAGCGCGCGGGAGTTCTACGAAATTGTGCCCAAGCAATTCCCCAAGGTGATCTTGCTCAGTTGGTTCTCAGTGGACGCCTCCGCCGACGGCCTGGCGGACAACGACTACGCGGTGACGACCGACCCGGCTGTGCTGGCAGCCTACCGGGAACTGATTGCCAGGGAGCACTTCCTGTCCGGCCCCGTGGAATTGGGGGCTGGCCCGGCGCCCGCAGCGGGG
>CALFVE010000016.1 GCA_937928475.1 uncultured bacterium
CGTCAAGTCAAGGGGGTTTCGCAACAGTCTCTTAGCAGAGGAGACCTGCCCACGGACAGGGGAGGTCGGTGTCGCCAGGCAGCGAATTGCGGATGGGGGAAACAAGTCGGGTCAAGGGCAAAGGAGCACGGAATGAAAAGCGAGTATCAGCCCCGAATCTACCGCGCCGACAGCGGCGCGCCTGACCTGCAGGCCTGGCGCGTGGTCATCGAGGAGACGGACCTGCACTTGCAGGCGGAGCGAGTACTCCTGGAGCCCGCACGGGAGGCGGCGCGGGAAGCGCGGTCCCAGGTGGAGCGCGAGATCGGCCGCCGGCCCGAGTTTCTCACCAGTCTAGCGCCCCTGCCGGCGCCGCCGGACGCTCCGCCAGTGGTGGCGCGAATGTACGCGGCGGCCGCACTGGCCGGAGTGGGGCCCATGGCCGCCGTGGCGGGAGCGATTGCTCAGTACGTGGGAGAGGCCCTAGAGCCACTCAGCCAGGAGGTCATCGTCGAGAACGGGGGGGACCTGTTCTTGAGCACGCAGCAGGAGAGAGTGGTGGCCGTGCACGCCGGGCGCTCGCCGCTGAGCGGTCGGGTGGGAATCGTGGTTCCCGCCGGAATGCGGGGGGGAATCTGCACCTCCTCGGCGACGGTGGGTCCCTCTTTCAGCGCGGGGCGGGCCGATGCCGCCGTGGTGCTGGCCGGCGATGCGGCCCTGGCTGACGCTGTCGCCAGCGGCCTGGGCAACCGCGTGCTGCGTCCGGAGGACGCCGAGGCGGCGGTGGAGTGGGCGCTTACCGTGACGGGCGTGCAAGGTGCGTTGGTGGTGATCGGAGCAACCCTGGGCGCCGGCGGGCAGATGGTGCTGCGGCGGCTCTAGGGTGCAACGCCCGATTTGCGGCGGACAGGAGACCTATCCCGCCCTTCGCTGCGCTCAGGGTGTCCCTCCCGAACGGGAGGGGCTAGGGAAAGGTGATGGCGACGACCCGGACTTCACCCTAACGTGCTCGGGGCAGCCCTTGCCGCAGGGACCAAAACTCGGCCCAGGGGTCCGGGGTAGAGGCCAGCCGCGCCGGGAGATTGGCGACGGTGAAGTGGTCCGAGTGCAGGGCGGGGCTGAGTTCCTCCCAGGCCAGTGGCGTGGAGATGGGCGCCCCGGTGCGGGCGCGAGTGGAGTACGCGCCCACCGTGGTGGCCCCGCGCTGATTGCGCAGGTAATCAAGGAAGATGCGGCCGGCGCGCTTGTGTTTGGGTAGTTCGGTGGTGTAGTAGCCAGGCGCGTCGGCGGCCAGCCGCTCCGCAAAACGGTGGGCGAACTCTTTGACTTCCTCCCAGGTATGTCGTCGGCGCAGCGGAGCAATGACGTGCAGGCCCTTGCCGCCCGTAGTCTTGACGAAACTGGTCAGCCCGTGGGCGTCCAGGCGCTCGCGGACCTGCCGGGCGCACTCTATCACCGAAGCCCACTCGGCGCCGGGCGCGGGGTCGAGGTCGAAAATCAACCGGTCTGGACGCTCCAGCCGGTCGGCGCGCGCCGCCCAGGGATGAAACTCCAAAGCCCCGATCTGCACCAGGTAAATCAGCCCGCGGCGCGCATGTATCTCGATGTACTCGTCAGTGCCGTCCTGCTCCTCAATCTCTAGGCGACCGATGTAGGCGGGCATGTAATCGCGAGTGTGTTTCTGGTAAAAACACTGCCCCGCCTCACCTTCGGGGCAGCGCACTAGGGAAAGGGGCCGATGCGCAAGGTGAGGGAGGATCCAGGGGCCGAGATCGTGGTAGAACCGCGCCAGGTCGCCCTTGGTCAGGCCCAGGTCGGGGAAGACCACGCGATCGGGATGTGTTATCTCGACGCCGGCGATTCTGAGGCGCTGCGCGGAGGCAGGCATGGCTCTCTCCTCCTCGAGGTGCGGGCCGACCGGGCGGGCCGTGGCTTCAGGGCGGCGAAACATGCAGAGTGAAGGGAGATGCCGGCATGGCCAAGGTCTGGGTCGGGACTTCGGGCTGGGTCTACGATCACTGGCGGGGGCTTTTCTATCCGGAAGACCTCCCGCAGAAACGGTGGTTGGAGCACTACGCCTCCGTCTTCCCGACCGTCGAACTCAATTCTACGTTCTACCATACCCCCACGGAGGCCGCCGTCCGCGGGTGGTACGAGCGCACCCCGCCGGGGTTCCTCTTTGTCGTCAAGGGCAGCCGGTATATCTCTCACACCCTGAGGCTGCGCGAGGCCTCGGCGCCCTTAGCCCTGCAGAGCCAGCGACTGGCCGCGCTGGGCGATAAGCACGGCCCGGTGCTGTGGCAGACCCCGCCGAGCTTGCAGGCCGACCCGCCTCTGCTGCGCGACTTCCTGGCACTACGTCCCCCGGAGCAACGCTGGGCGTTTGAGTTCCGCCACGCTTCCTGGTTCTGCGAGGAGGTCTACGCAGTCTTGCGCGATTGCAATTGCTGCCTAGTCTGGGCCGACAGTCCCCGCTATCCGCTGGCCAAGGCCCTTACCGCCGACTTCCTGTACGCCCGCTTCCACGGACACGAGCGCCTGTACGCCAGCGACTATCGCGAGGAGGACCTGGTGCTGTGGCGGGACGACCTGCTGGCTGCCTCCGAGGGTCAGCGCGACATCTTCGCCTACTTCAACAACGACTACCACGCCTACGCGGTGAAGAATGCCCTGTGCTTGCGGGAGATGCTGGAAGGCTGAGCAGCCGCCGCGCCTCACTCAGGTATCGCGGAGGAACACACTCGCCCTCTTGCGTCTGCTTCCCGATCCTTTTCCCACCGTCCGGCCCAGCCGGCGGATCTGCTCGAGGAGCCGCCGATGTCCTGCTTCCGCTGTCTCGGCCAGGCAGGCCTTGCCGGGATATATCTCATAAAGCGCTTGGTAGCGGGGCGGGGTCAGGTTGGGCATGACCACGTTCGCCCCGCGAGCTAGGGCCAGTTCCCGCCCGGAGGCTTGGTTGACCGTCGCCAGCGCGGTGGTGCTGGGGATATTCGCCTCCGGGCAGACGATGCGGGTCAACGCGATCACCTTGTACGTCATCTCCTCGGTATTGGGGACCTGTTCCCACTGCGGGAGCCCAGGCAGCCAAGCCCGTGCCTGCTCTGTCGCCACTCGCGATTCGCGGCCCGTGACTCGCGACTTTCCTCCCAGCGGCGTCTGTGGATGCGCTATCCAAGGCCCGACCCCAACCATGTCCAGATCCAGTTCACGGAACAGCGCGACGTCTCTGGCCAGGCTGGCGTAGGTCTGGCCGGGAATGCCGATCATCACGCCGCTGCCAACCTCGTAGCCGAGTTCGCGGAGGCGGTCGAGGAGCGCGAGGCGGTCGGAGCGTGCCTGCCCTGGCCGAGGCGGGTGGAGGCGATCGTAAAGGGCGCGGTCGGAGGTCTCAAAGCGCAGCAGATAGCGGTCAGCCCCGGCCTCGCGCCAGGCGGCGAGGTCCGCCTCCGGCCGCTCTCCCAGGCTGAGGGTGACGGCTAGGGTGGTCTCGGCTTTGATCCGGCGAATCAAGTCGGCCAGCCAGTCGCGGGTCATCCCGTAGTCCTCGCCGGATTGCAGCACCACCGTGCCGTAGCCGTAGGCCACCGCCTGGCGCGCACAGGCCAGGACCTCCTCGGCGGTCATGCGATAGCGCGTGAGCCGACGGTTCCCAGCCCGCAGGCCGCAGTAGGCGCAGGAACGGACGCAGTAGTTGGAGATTTCTACCAGGCCGCGCAGGTGGACCTCATCGCCCACGTGCTCGCGCCGCACACGATCGGCCCAGGCCCAGAGTTCCTCCAGGCGCACCGGGTCATCTTCGCGCAGCCAGGCCTCAATCTCGACAGTAGTCATGCCGGCCGCCTCTGCGCCTCCCGCCAGACCTCCAGCGCCGCCGGGAAGGGCTGCAAGGCGCGGTCGAGAATCCCCAGCGAGTAGGCGATGACCACGCCGTAGTTGGTGATGGGCACTCCCTCCCGCTTGCAGCGCAGGATGCGGCTGAGCATTTCCCGGCGGTTCCACATGCAGGCGCCGCAGTGAATGACCAGGCGATAGGGCGAGAGGTCGTCGGGGAAATCATGGCCCTGGACGGTGTCGAACGCCAGTTCCCCGCCCACGTATTGCTGGAGCCAGCGGGGAATCTTGACCCGGCCGATGTCGTCGCCGATAGGATGATGAGAGCAAGCCTCGGCGACCAGGAGGCGGTCGCCTGGTTTGAGGGTCTCGATGGCCAGCGCGCCGCGCACCTGCTCAGGCAGGTCTCCCCGAAAG
>CALFVE010000017.1 GCA_937928475.1 uncultured bacterium
GTTCCCGAAGAGGTGGCGGTGGTGGGTTTCGACGATCGCGAAGCGAGCGCCTTCACCCGCCCGCCTCTGACCACCTTCCGTCACGCCATGCGACGCATGGGACAGCAAGCGGTGGAGATGCTCATCCAACGTCTCGAGGCCAGCAGTCGGGACGGGCAACCGCGACGACTGCTCTTCGAACCGACCCTAGTGGTGCGCGAGTCCTGCGGCGGCCGCCCAGGCGCGCAGGCAAACCATCCCCAAGGAGGTGGCTGAAATGCCACGAAAAGCGGCAGGTTTCACTTTGATTGAGCTGCTGGTGGTGATTGCGATCATCGCCATCCTAGCAGCGATCCTGTTCCCGGTGTTCGCGCGGGCGCGCGACAAGGCCTTGGCCAACTCGTGCCTGGCCAATGTCAAGCAACTGGGGCTGGCCGTGCTGGCCTACGCCTCCGACAACAACGCCAAATTGCCCTGGCAGCCCTGGTACTACCCGTGCACCAATGATGTTCCCAACTCGTGGCCTCCTTGCTACACCAACAACCTAGCATGCGCCACGTGCACCAACTGGGCCAAGGGTATCTACCCTTACGTCAAGAACGTCGAGCTGTTTTACTGTCCCAAGTCCGAGAGTTCTAATTGGGCGTACAACGTGCTAACGGACCCTCAGATCTCCTATTGGTACAACAACTGGTTGCGCGGGACCGACCAGGACTCCAGCGAGTTTGGCGCCACTATCGGCAGCGGAGTCCCCTGCCCCAACGTAGCCGAGTTCCCCATGATGGGGGAGAACTGGATAAAGATGTCCATGTCCAAGACCTACAACGATACGCCGGGGCCCCACATGACCGGCTACAACTACGTCTTCTGCGATGGACACGCGAAATGGGTGAAGATTCCGGACCCTGGCACCCCTACTCGCGGGTTCTGGGTCGGCGGGGGTATCGCGGGGAGGGATCCTAACTACACTCCGTTGCGCTAGCAGCCAATCGGGCTGTGTCGCGAGACCGAGCAGTACTCAAATCTCCACAGGAGGTGGAAAAGAAGATGTACCGCAAGCGCACAGGTTTTACGTTGATTGAGCTGCTGGTGGTGATTGCCATAATCGCCATCTTGGCAGCCATCCTGTTCCCGGTCTTCGCCCGGGCCCGGGCCAAGGCGAAACAGAACAACTGTCTCTCCAACGTCAAACAGATTGCGCTGGCCTCCCTGACATATTCGGCGGACTGGGACGACGTATCGGCTTTCTCGTGGGTGCCGATTTGGACCCGGAACCCAGGGATGTCAGGGCTCTTGATGCCCTACGTGAAGAACAAGCAGATTTTCATTTGCCCTGTGAACGAGGCGAGGCTATCTGAGAGCAACATTCCCCCCTACGCGGGGTACACGCCCAACTACATGTATCTCGCCGATTGGACGACCGGCGTCGGCAAGCTTAGCAATCGCTCAGCCCTGGCAAAACAGCTCATGATCATGTGCAACCGGGACGCCAATGCGCCGCTCATAGACCCGTGGGGCTGTCCCTCCTGGACGAACCCATACCGGGGCTTCGTGCATATGGATGGGGCCAACTGCGGGTTTGGGGATGGGCATGCCAAGTGGCTGCCTCAGAACCATTACTATTGGCTCAACTGGTGCTACTTCACAGCGCAGGACCCGGCCAATCGTTATGAAGGCAGTCCGGATCCTACGCTGCGCGACTGGATGGCTTTTTGGCAGGGCACCGACAGCGGCTACAAGTATTACGGCCCGAGATACGGACGCTATGACTAGGGCTGACCAGCGTGGGTCCGCCCCTCAATGTAGCGCCTGCCGAGAAGGTCACGGGGAGCAGACACAGCTTGCGCGGCCGGGGAGGGGTTCGAACCGGTAGGGAAATCGGCATGGTGGCCGCAGGTGGCAGGGCAGCAGCGCACAGAGGGCTCAGCGTGCATGGGGTTGTTCCGCGGCAGGGAGTCTTCCGGGAAGCAGGAAAAGACACACTGTGGGGCGGCGCCGTTCGCGCCCGGCGGGACAAGAGAAGACGGCGGTGCGCGCCCCATGGTCAGGGAGAGCCTAGAGCGGTTTCAGCGACACAATTGAGAACAAGTATCGGCTAGGGGCTTGCCCCTGGCGAAGAAGATTGACGTGATCGAGGGAGGAATCTCTTCTATGAACCAGGAGCGGCAGGCCCCCTTGTGTCCTCGCCGGCTGGAGTTACCGCGAGCGGTGACGGTGGAGTTGCTGTGCGAGGGGGAATGGCTGCTGGGGTTGGGAGCAGTCAGTGCGGCCGGGGTGCAGTTGCGCAGCAGCGACCTACCCCTTTATCCTCGTTTCTCGACCCCGGAGGGCATCTGTTACCAGGAGTTTCGCCACCCGGTAGTTACGCAATCTGGTGAGCAAGTGATCGTGCGGACCGAGGCAGTCGGGCGTTGGCAGACGGCGACCGATCGCCTCACCTCCCACTGGGGGGTCGTGCGGACGGCCAGAGATTACCTGCACGCGGAGCAGGAGTTCTGCGACGTGCTGGAGTGGATCTTCGAGCCGGCCGTCCTGACGCTGGAGGAGGCGGAGTTTGTAGGGCTGCAATATTTCTACCGCTTCCGGAGTGCGGAGGGACGACGGATCCGCCGGTTAGAAGAGATGGGGACCTGGGAACTGGGCGGCTCCACCGATGACAACACCCTGATCCAACGTTGTTACTATACCCACGAGAAGCATGAGGTAGACCTTAGGCGCGACGTGGCCTACCACTCGGGCGGGGAGAGGAAAGGAGCAGTGGTAGGCGACTGGGCCTTCCAGTATTCACTACGCTGGGGGGGGAGCATCGCCCCTTATGACTTCCTGGCCAACCCCACCGGAACTCTAGTACGCGCTTATGCCCAACCGGCCTTTGTACGCTCCTGGCTGTGCAAGGAGGCCGGTGACGATCACCTGGCCACCTTCGACGAATATTTCGATGCCCTGAGCGACGATTTCCGGACCGTCGGGACGTTCGTTGGTTTTGCGCCAGCCCCGCCGGGTCGCACGCGGACGGACCTGCGCAACTTATGGACCGCGGTCCACCAGCACTTCACCGACGAAGCGCGCCGCTACGCGGGCACGGCCGGCCTGGTCAACCCGATTGAGCCGGTCATCTCTATAGACTGGATCGAGCCGCGCAACCACCACGCGCTGTGGGACTACGCGGATCGCTACTTGCCACGAATGGCGGCGCTGGCCTGCAGGGTGGTCTTCGTCGGACCGGTCTGGGACTCGGAGTACACCCGGTCGGGCACCAGGAGTGCCTGCGCCGTGTACGACTGGGAGGTAGCGCCCGAATATGGGGGGATGGAGGGGCTTCGGTACTTTGTGCGCAAGGCCCACGAGCACGGCATGCTGTGTATCCTCTGGTGTGGCGGACTGCGGGTTGGTCCCGAAAGCAACGACTTCGTACGGGCGCATCCGGATTGGTTTGCCCGCTACGCGAACGGGCGCTGGTTCGCCAGTGGCTATGACGGTATGGCCTGCTTCAATCTGCGCAATCCGGAGGCGTATGCCTACGTGCGAGACCGTTGCAAGGAGATACTGGAGGAGTCGGGTGCCGACGGGTTCTTCTGGGACTCCCACGTAGACGCTTGGTTCGAGCCGATTGATGCGACCGACGGCACCTTCCGGCCCCAATTTGAGGAAGCCATGCGGCTCACTGCCGAACTGCAGCAAATGTCGAAGTATCTATGCGTGGAGGCCCAGTCGCCTTTCGTGCAGATGATGGTGGGCTCCCCCAGCGGTCTAGGCATGTTGGAGGGGTGTGAGTACGCCAACTATGACCGCGACCTGGGCAATCACGACTGGCTCGACCAGCCGGAGGCGGCGCTGATCTACTACCGTTACTTCGCCTATGGGGGAGGCATTCGGTTCGCCTGGACCGTGCTGGACCGCATCGAGGCGGATCCCGAATTGGCGGCGGCGATCCGACAGACCAACCTGGATATCGTGGCGGCGCGTCCCTACATGGGCAAGCGACGCCTGTTGGAGGGCGACCCGGGCGTGGAATGGACCAGTGCGGACGGGCGTGCCCAGGTGTACTTTTCTTTCAGTGCGAAGCGGTACCAGCCGGAACGCCGCCCGGCGGCGGTGCGTTCGCTTACAACGGACGAGAGCGTTGAGGTGGACGGTGATGGCGGTTTCCCAACACGGCCTCGTGAGACGTATCTGATCAGCCTTGAATAAACTGCGGAGAGCGCGATTCGCCTCGGGCAGATCAAGAAGCGCTGTAAGGAGGTATTCTTCGATGCACAAAGTTCTAAGGGTCGGTGGTTTGTTGCTGCTTGCCCTAGTCCTGACCTCCCCTGGGGCAATGGCGCAGCGGAAGAGTGTGAACTTGATGGGGGAGTGGCGGCTGTTGCCGGTGGAGGGGCGAGAGATGGCGCCGCCGGTGCCGGCGGTGGACGACACCTGGCAGACCTACACGGCGCCGGGGCTGTGGACGGACAACGTTCATGACAGCGCCTGGCTGGCGCGCACTGTCGAAATCGCTCCGGAGGATGCGAACAAGGTATTCCAGTTCCGCTTTCTTTCTGCGACCTACCACGCGCGGCTATTCGTCAACGGACAGTTCTTGGGGGAAAATTGGGGAGGGGACAACCCGTTCTTTCTAACAGTCCCGGACGGGGTGTTCCGGGCAGGCACCAATGTGATCGTCCTCGGTATGACCAATGCCTCTTCGGCGCTGAAGGACGGCAAGTGCATGATCCGGGACCTGAAGATCACGAAGGCGCAAAACCCGATGGGGCCGTTTTGGGGGCAGTGCGAGAAGCCTTTCCATTGGTGGGGGGCGGAGATCGGGCTTTTGCAGGAGGCGCACCTGCTGATCCTGCCGCGGGTGTACATAGACGACATCTTCGTGAAGACGTCCACCCGCAAGATGCGGCT
>CALFVE010000018.1 GCA_937928475.1 uncultured bacterium
GTCCAGGAAACAGCCAAGCGCTATGCGCAATTCGCCGAGCGCTGGCAGGCGCTGGCTACCAATATCGCCGCGGCCGCCGCGGCCACCGGCCCCACCGGCAACTGGAAGTCCTTGCGGCAGGAGGTGGAGGCCCTGGGGGCCGACGAGCAGCAAACTCTGCGTGCGCTGAGGGCGGCGGTGAGCGGCTAGGCAGCGCGCCTAGCCCGGCTCATGCGCCTTGGGAAACGCAGCCGAGACATCGGCGCTAGGCCGGTTCTCGTCTGCCGACTTTCGACTTCCGACTTGTGACTTCTGCCCCGCTTATGTCCGAGCTCATTCCACGACACGTCCGGCGACAACTGGGCGCCCTGCGGCAGCAGGAGGCGGCGAGCGCGCCCCCGTCGGAAGCCTTGCCGCCGGCGACACCGACCCCGCCAGCAGCGGGACCCGCACGTCTGACCGTGGCGGCTCCCGCCGTCCTGCCGCCGGGCTGGGAGATCGAGACCGACCTGGGGCCGTGCCTGAGCCTGCGCCTTACCCCCGAGTGCGGGCACCCGGCCTACGGCTCCTGGCTTCGGCAGGTGGCCGCGGATCTGGCCGGACACCCCGCCGGCGCTGACCGTCGGCATGAAGCGGTCTACCTGGACCTGGAGACCTTAGCCCTGTCGGGCGCGCCGGTCTTTTTGGTGGGGATACTGCACGGCGGGGCCGAGGGTTTCCATGTCCATCAATTCCTGGCTCGCGACTACTCGGAGGAGCCGGCGATCCTGGAGGCCTCCGCCCCGCTGCTCGCCTCCGCCCGGACCCTGGTCACTTACAACGGACTGACCTTCGACTGGCCGTACCTGGCTGACCGGCGGCGCTTTCATCTCCTGTCGCCGCTGACCGCACCCCGGCATCTGGACCTTTTGCCCACTGCGCGCCGGCTGTACCGCAGCCGGCTGCCTGATTGCTCGCTGAGCACGGTGGAGGCGCACGTGCTGGGCGTGGGGCGGGTGGGTGATGTGGCGGGCGCGCAAATCCCCCAGGTGTATCACGACGCGGTCGCCGCTGGCGACCTGAACCTCTTAGCGCCGGTAGTGTTTCATAATCTAGTGGACTTGCTGACGCTGGCCTGCCTGGCCGCGCTCTGGCGACCGCACCTGGGGAAAATGAAATGAAGCCAAGGCCCGAGACTAGGCAGTGCTAGATCCGCGCCTCTGCCCTCCAGGCCGGCCGCCGCACGACGCGGAGAAAAGAGTCGCCACAGCCCGTGGCCGTAGGACGTGGCTAAAACGTTCACACATCTATGCTACTTCTAGGGGAGGTCTCAGATATGTCGGATCAGGACCAAGCACGAGAAGTAACTGCTCCTGAGGAGCCCACCCAAGAAGAAAGCGAGAAGCCCAAAGACGCAGGGGAGGAGGTCCCCAGCCCTCCGCCTCACAGTCAAGCGGCGGCCGAAGCAGAGGCCACCGAGGCCGAACCCGAGGAGGAGCCGGTTCCCCCGCCCCATGGCCGGGTCTCTCCCGAGCAGAAGGCGGAGGAGCAGCGGGCACCAACCCTGGCCGACCTGGACATCTACGATACGCTGCGCTTCATGATCGGTCTGCTCAATCAGGCCGCCTGGATTCACCTGGGGCTGGTGGCGCCACCCGGAGCCAGCGAAACTCGCACTGACCTCGCCCAAGCCCGAGTGGCCATTGACTCCCTGGAGGCCCTGGTTGACAAGTTGACACCGAAGGCCAACGACGAAGAGAAGCGCGAACTATCCACGATGCTGGCTAACCTGCGCGTCAACTAGGTGAAGAAGGCCGGATAGCGATGGCTGAGGCCTTCTCTCTGCCCCAAGCGGCGGTGCTGGCGGTGTCTCGCCGCGACCCGGTGATCGAATCCGTCCATTATGGGCAGGTGGCCGCTGCCGATCCGGAGGGCCGCTTGGTCGCCGCCTGGGGCGACCCCGCCGTCCCGGTGGTCCTGCGCTCCTGCGCGAAACCCCTGCAGGCGCTCGCCGTCATCACGTCCGGGGCCGCCGATCGCTTCGGCCTGGAACCCCGGCACCTGGCCATTTGTTGCGCCTCGCATAGTGGGTCCGCCCTCCATCTGCAGACGGTGGCGGAGATTCTCGATCGCCTGGGGCTGGCGGACCTCTACCTGGGCTGCGGTGTCCACTGGCCGAGCGACCGCGCCGAGTTTGACCGGCTCAAGCGCGCCGGCCTCTCGCCTGGTCCCTTGCACAACAACTGCTCCGGCAAGCACGCCGGAATGCTGGCCACGGCCCTCGCCCTGGGCACCCGACCGGAGGGCTACCTGGATCCCGTGCATCCGGTGCAGGCGCTCATCCGCCGGCATCTCGCGCTGCTTTCCGGAGTGGACGAGAGCAGTCTCGTGCCCCTGCCGGACGGCTGTGGAGCCCCGACCTATGCCCTGCCCCTGCGCAGTGTGGCCCGGGCCTTTGCCTGTCTGGTCAGCGGCCAGGGGTTGCCCGAGGACCTGCGGCAGGCCGTGCGGCGCGTGACCGCGGCCACGGCGGGGCATCCGGAGATGGTGCAGGCCGAAGGGGGCTTCAACACCGTGCTCTTGCGGGAAACGCAGGGCCGGGTGATCGCCAAGGGTGGAGCCGAAGGGCTTTTCGCGCTGGGCCTGAAAGAAGAAGCGCTGGGCCTGGCGGTGAAGGTCTCCGACGGGGCCTCGCGTCCCTGGGCACCGGTCGTCGTGGCCCTGCTCAACAAACGCCTGGAGCCTCTTTCCCCTGACCTGGCCGGCCTGGCGCGCGCTGAGCAGGTCAACTGCCACGGGACGGTCGTCGGGCGCGTTGAGGCCCACCCCGCCCTCTTCGGCTTGCTGCCCTCCAAGCCATCCGCCGAGGAGGTGTGGCCGTGACCCCGGACGGACGATTTCGCCTGGCTCAGGTCGGCGCCGGCCCGGACCCGGATCTGTACCTGGCTGCCTGCGTGGAGAATCGCTACCTGGCTCACGTGCTCCTGGCCGAGCGGGACCCGGCGCGGCGCGAGCGCCTCACCCGCCGCTGGGGAATCATTAAGCACGCCACGGTCAATTGGCGGGAACTCCTTGCCGACGACACCGTCGACCTCGTCCTCGTCGCCGGGCCTCCCGAGGAGCGCGCGACGGTGGCCACCGAGGCCCTGGCCGCGGGCAAGCACGTGATCCTTGACGCACCTCCCGCCCTCAGCCTGGACGACTTCGATCGCCTGCTGGCGGCCGCCTCCTCGGGTCCGGCCCGCCTCTTCGTCTCCCTTCCGCAACTCATGCACCCGGCGATCCGCCGCGCCCAGCAACTGGTGGCCGCTGGAGAGATCGGCGAGGTCTTCTTCGGGCAAGCCACCGCGATGGTCGGCGCTGCCGAGGAGGGCGGCTCTCCCGATCCCTGGCTCGAGGTGGCCTTCCACGCGGTCAGCGTCTTGCAGCGCTTCCTGGGGCCAGCCCAGGCGGCTAGCGCAGACCGCAGAGCCCGTTCCGACAGACCCAGCGCCGGTGGGGTGGTCCTGCAGCATGCTCACGGGGCCATGAGCACCCTCACCCTCTGCCAAGCGCCAGGAAACCGCACAGTGCACGAAAGACGGCTAGTGGGCACGCAGGGGATGCTACTGATTCGCGACGACCCGGAGGACGAACTGCCGCTGTTGGGCTTACGTGGCGAGGAGGTCATCCCCATTCCAGTCCGCGTCCCTCTGCGCGTGCAGCCCTGGAACGTCTCCCAAATGGTGGACCACTTCGTGGACTGCCTGCGCACCGGGAAAGAAGCCGAGGTCACCCTGGACGAAGCTCGGGCCGCCCTGGCCACTGTGCTGGCTCTGCGCGAGTCGGCTGCCTCCGGCCGGCGCATCACCCTTGCCGGCCCTCCCGGCTAGGGCGCGGTGGGCTTCTCCGCTGCCTTCCGCTGCAATCGCTGCCGCATCACTTCGGCCAGGGACACCACCCGCATCCTCATCTTGGGTGTCGTGCGTTCCTCCACCCGCTGCAGGATGGCGTCCGCCACCCGCGAACTGCGCTGGGGGTCGGCATAGATCTGCTGCGCGAAGGCCTCGAACTCCTCCCAGGCCACGCCCGCGTCTCGCAGCACCTTCTCCATCAGAGGCGGGATGAGTTCTTGCACGTCCGGCCGGTCCTGGATCTGGGCGACCCCAATCAGGATGCTGCTGGACAGTTCGATGAACTCCGCCTCGGTCAGTTGCCGCCTGGGCTGGGCCGGGTGCTCTGCTTTTCGGCTCTCGGCTATCAGGCGCGCGGTCTCGTGGGGGTCAGTGGCCTCTACCGCTTCGGACCCCGGGGCGGCTGAGCGAGTGGAGGCCGGCGCAACCGATGGCGCGATTGCCTGCTGGGGTCGCGAGAATACATAGGCCACCGCTCCCAGACCCAGCACGATCACGGCGAGGGCTAGCGCCAAGGCGGTCCGGTGTTGCTGTTGCGGCTGCAGGTCGTTCATGGCCCTCAGTATAGCAAATGCGTGGGGTAGGTCAAAGCGAGGAGGACTCCTGGCGCTGCCGGAGAATCGGGCTAGCCGTCGTGCCGCCCGGCCTCGGGTCGGGCGATTCTGTCCCGGAGAAGAGGAGTTGTCCCCCTATGCCCCTGCGAATCGGTTTCGTCGGCGCCGGCGGTATTGCCGGAGCACATCTTAAGACCCTCAGTCAGCGGCAGGATGTGGAGATCGCTGCGCTCTGTGACGTCGCGGAAGCCCGCGCCCGCGAAAAGGCCGAGCAGTACGGCGGAGTGGTCTACACTGACTTCGCCGCCATGCTGGATAACGAAGACCTGGGCACCCTGTTTGTCTGCACCCCGCCCTTTGCTCACGGAGACCTGGAGCTAGCCGCTATCGAGCGCCG
>CALFVE010000019.1 GCA_937928475.1 uncultured bacterium
GTACAGGGTCGCCGTCTGCGCCAGCATGTCTTCCAGTCGGAAGCGCTCCGCGACCAGCTCCTGCGCGCGGCGAGCGCGGGCCGCCGATTCCTGCGGCGACTCCAGGGCCGCTTCCAGAGCCTGAGGCAACTCAGCGGCTTCCGTCAGGCGGCCCGTCTCCGGTCCCAGGATCTCGTCTACACCGGCGGCGCGCAGGGCGACCACCGGAACCCCTACGGCCATCGCCTCCAGCAAACTGTATGGGCAGCCCTCATACTGCGAAGTCATCACGAACAGGTCGGCAGCGCTCAGCAGGGCGGGAACGTCGTCCCGGTCGCCGAGCAGGCGCACGCAATCCCCGAGACCTTCGCGGGCAATGACCGCCTCCAGAGCGATGCGCTCGGGTCCCTCCCCGGCGATCAGGCAACGCAGACGCGGGCGACGCCTGCGCAAGGCCGCCACCGCCTGCAACAGCAGCGGGTAGTTCTTCTGAGGGCGCAATTCTCCCACGGCGATCAGCAGTTCCGCGTCCGGCTCCACGCCCAGCGCCGCGCGATACGTGCGTCCCGGCAACCCGGCCGCGTAGCGAGCCGCCTCAATGCCGTTGCGGATCAGGACAAGCTGCTCCGGCGGGCAGATTCCCCAAGCCAGAGCCGCCTGCCGCTCGGCCTCGCTGACGCAGATTACGAAGCGACACCAGCGGGCGGCCAGGCGCTCCAGGCGCGCGAAGAGCCGCTGGCGTAAGGCGGGGCCCGGCATCTGAAAAGCAAACACGTGAGGCGTGTACAGTGCCGGCAGGCCGAGGTCGAAGGCGGCGCGGCGGGCCAGAAAGCCGGCCTTCGAACTGTGCGCGTGCACCAGAGCGGGCTGCCTCTCCTGCATCAGGCGCAGCAGGCGGCGGTAGGCCTGCCAGTCGCCCCAGGGCGAGATCTCCCGGCGCATGTCCACTCGCTCCACCGGCCAGGGCTGTACCCCGGCCCAGGAATTGTCGGCCCGGCGCTGAGAGATGACCGCCATCTGGCGGAAACGGGCGCGGCCCAGACCGTCCAGCAAGTCGTGCAGGTGGCGGGCGACACCGCCTTGCGCGGCCTCCGTAACTTGCAGAACCAGCGGGGGGAAGGTCATGGCAGGGCGCTCCGCGCAGAAGGTGCAACGGAGAGGTAGTAGGGAGTGGGGAGTAGGGGGTAGAGAAAGGTGGGTGACTTGCCTACCTCCTCGGCCACCTCGTTGGCTCTCCATCGCCTAGCGCCCACGGCGCAACACTCGCTTCATCTTCCCCCGCAGCCACGCCCAGACCTGGCCCACCTCCTCGATGCGCAGGGCCCAGGCCAGCACCAGGAAGACCACCACGCCCACCCCTCCCGGTACCCCGGTCAGCACCAGGAGCCGCAGCAACTTGGCCGCCAGCGGGGGATGCCAGGCCTCCACCCAGGGGTCTATGGCCCAACCCAACCACCAGACGCAGAGGCCCATCACTCCCGAGGCCACAAGCAATTTCCCCAGAAAAGGGTATACCTGCCGCGGGGGGACCTGTTCGAGGCGGGGGCGGATCATCAGGTACAGCATGAGGACCTTGCCGGCCTTGGTCAGCGGATAGGCCAGGGCTACTGCGGCCAAACCCAGCGAGGTGTACAGGCCCCCGCCGACGGAGATGACGAAGTGGGCCATCGCCCACACTGCGCCCACCCAGTTGGGAGTCCAGGTGTCCTTGAGGGCGAAGTACCACTTGTTGATGCTGCCTTCCACCGCGTAGACGAACAAGCCCGAGGCGTAGCACATCAGCGCCAGGGTAACCTTGCTCACGTCGGCTTCCTTGAACTCCTGGTAATCGTAGACCAGGCGCACCAGGGGTTCGGCGAGCAGCACCATGCCTAGGGAAAAGGGCACGAAGAGGAAAGCCAACGCCCGGGTCATCCAGAGCAGAGAATCCGACATACGCTGGCGGTCGCCGGCTGCCGCCCACTCGGTGACGTAGGGATAGACCACCAGGCTCACGGCCAGAGGCAGGATCATAATCCCGGCGTCGCTGAGTTTGCGCCCGAAATCCAGGGCGGCGTACATACCCTCCCCCAGCCGGGTGCAGACCATGCTGTCCACGACGGGCCGGAGCATTCCGGTGGCGATGCCCAGCAGCAGCGGGGGCATGAGGCCCAGCACCACCAGCGCTCCGGGCACCCGCCGCACCGCCAGCGAGAAGCGCAGCAGGCGGATCTTCGACCACAGACCAGGCAGCATGATGAGCAGCCGGCTGATTCCGCCCACTACAACGCCCAAGCCGGCCGCCAGGATGGCCCGGGGATGCCCCGGATGCCACAACAATTCCACACCCACGAAGAGCACCGCCACCACCAGGAGGTTGTAAGAGGCCTCGGCGACCGCCGGCAAGGTGAACCGCTTGTAGGCGTGCAGAGTGAGTTCGGGGAGGAGCGAAAGGCTGTAGAAGACCAGGGCAGGGGCCATCAGCCAAAGCAGCAGCGTGGCCAGTTCAAAGGCCTGAGGGTTGGCCGCGAGGTCCGGCCACATGGCTCGAATCAGCGGCCGGGCGAAGACCAGGAGAGCAGTGACGACCACCAGGTGGGCGACTACCACCAGCGAGACCATCGTCCCCAGCAAGCGCCAGCCCCGTCCCTCCTCCTGCTCCCGCTGGCGCACAAACTCGGGGAGATAGGCAGGGCGCAGCAGTTGCTCGGCGCGGGCGTAGACGTTGAAGATGATGCTGTTGTAAATGACCTTGAAGGCGTCCGTGGCGGGACTGGCTCCAAAGAAGCGGGCAAGAAGGTGCTCCTTGATCAGCCCCGCAAACTTGCGTATGAAGAAGAAGAAGGCGACAACCACAGCCCAGAAGGTCATCTGGGCGCCCGCCGACTGCGAGGGCGCGGCGGCCTCGGGGAGAAAACTTTCTTCGCTCACAGTGCCGCCTCCAGCAGACTAGCCATGCGGGCCAGGGAACGATCCAGGCTGAAGCGCTGCACCACGCGCTCTCGGCCTAGTTGCGACACCACCACGCGCAGGTCCTCGTCATACAGCATGCGTTCGAGTTTATCGGCCAGGTCCTGGGGATCGCCGGGCTTGGCCAAAAGCCCGGTGGCCTCGGGTTCCACGACCTCGGGCAGAGCGCAACAATCCGTGACCACGGTGGGGACGCCGCAGGCCAGGGCCTCCAGCACCACATTAGGCAGGCCGTCGCGGTCGCCGTCCGAGGCGATCACGCAGGCCAGGCAGAAGACGTCGGCCTCGGCGTAGGCAGCCCGCACCTCGGCGGCGGAGCGTGCGCCACGCCACTCTACCACGTCCTGCAAGCCCAGGCCGGTGGTCAGGCTCATTAAGTCGGCGCGCTCGGGGCCGTCGCCGATAATCACCAGACGGAATTCCGCCCCGCGGGAGCGTAGGATCCCGGCCGCCCGCAGCAGGATGGGATAGCCCTTTTTCTCCACCAGCCGCCCCACGGACAAGATCACCGGCGTATGCGGTCCGGACCGGGGCACGGGGCGGTACTCGTCTGTGTCCACGCCGTGGTAAGCCAGTTCCAGTTTGCCACGACTGGCCAGCGGATGCTTGCGGGACAAGGCTTCCAGGGCGTACCGGCTGCACACAGCGACAAATTCCGCCTCCGGGAGTTTGACCTCCAGCAGATGGGCCTCGTCGGTGAAGATGTCGCGGGCGTGGGCGGAGAAGGAGAATCCCACCCCTAGAAACTCGGCGAGAAATAGCCCCACCGTCGCCGGGAAGGAGGCAAAATGCGCGTGCACGTGCCGTACCCCCCGAGGCAGGCGCAGGGCGAAATAGGCCGCGGACAGGAAGGCGGAACCGATCTCGCGCAGCAGGCGCGGATGCCGCAGGCTCTCCCGGATCGCTAGGCGCAGCGCACACATGTACCCGCCGGGACGGATAAACATGAGCACCAGCGACGCCAAGCACAGACGCAGGAGCGCCCCCGCGGGCCGAAAGACGGCCTCCTCCAGCAGAGGCCGGTTCGCGTCGCTGTAGGCTTCCTTCTGGCGCCCCCGCCGCAGGGCCACCGGGAGCACCCGCAGGCCGTGGCGCTGGCGCAGACCTTGCATTTCCCGTAGGATGAAGGTCTCACTCAACGACGGGAACTCGTCTAGCACGTAGGCAATCTTCGGCGCGGTGCGCAGAGTCCTATCCGGCACTCAATACCTCCCCGAACAAGGCAAGCAGCGCCCGGGCATGTTTCGGCCAAGTGAAGGCAGCGGCGTGTGCCCGTCCGATCTCGGCCTGCCGCCGGCGCGCAGCCTCGTCTGCCAGTAAGCGCATCAAGGCCCGCGCCGTCTCGGTCTGGTCGGCGGGTTCCACCACTAGGGCTCCCGGGCCGGAAATCTCGGGCAAGGCGCCACGGTTGGAAACCACGGTGGGGGTTCCGCAGGCCATCGCCTCCAGTGGCGGGAGGCCAAAGCCTTCATACCAGGACAACTGGAGGAACAGATCCGCCCCGCTGTACAGGGCGGGCAGGTCTTCCCGTTGCACATATCCGAGCAATTTCACCCGCCCCGGCGGCAATTCCTCCACCGCTCGGCACCACGGCCCGGGGTCACCCCAACCCACCCGCCCAGCCACGACCAGTTGGTGCGGAATCTCCCCCGCCAGGCGT
>CALFVE010000020.1 GCA_937928475.1 uncultured bacterium
CGTTGACCCGGCTGCGGTGGATACCAGCCTGTCCACCATGCCGGAAACACCACCCCGGCGCGAACGTCAGGTCTTCGAGGTGCCCGCCGGGGCCGACGCTGCTGCGATCCAGGCTGCCATTGACTCGGCCGCCGCGCTGAAGGGCCAGCGGCCGGTGGTGCACCTGCCTAAGGGGAACTATAAGATCGCTCAGACCCTGGTCGTCCCTGCCGGCTGCGATGTGCAACTGATCGGCGACGGAGGCGCGGAAACCGCAACCGTGCTGGAGTGGCTGGGCGAGCCTGGGAGTCTCGTGCTCCACCTACAAGGTCCCAGCGTCGCGACGGTCCGCGACCTCTCGATTCAGGCGGCAAATGGTAACTGCCTCTTGGTAGACAACTGCGACCAGCCGGGCGGCCGCATCTTCGGGGACCAACTTAATCTCTCAGGCATGGGCGTGCAACGCAGTCCCATCGGCCTGCTGAACAACGGCCTGGAACAAACCGATGTGCTCTGTCGCAATCTGCAGGGCGGCGCCTTCTGCGACACCTGGGTCAAAGCCGTCGGCGGCGGCGAGGCTCAAGCGGGTCGGCCCGGCCCGGGTCAGTTCTCGGTCTTCTGTGGCGCTACGGGGACGGCCAACGCGCAGTACGCAGTGGAAAAGGGCGGGCGGCTGGTAGTGCGCAGCGTCTACCACGAGATGAGCGGCGACGCGCCGCAGGGGATTCTCCTGAAGGATTCCGGCACGTTGGTCGTGGATGCTACACGCTTCTCCTACAAGACCTCGCTCGAGCACCCGCTCATCAAGGTGGACGGATTCCGAGGGATGTTCACCCTGACTCCGGGGCTGCTGCTGCCAGTGAACTCCGACGTGACGGCGCGGGTGGAGATCACTGGAGACGGCAGCGAGGCAAACGTGCTGGTGCTCGGCAATCTCTTTTGGGTCAACGAGATGGGGGTGAATGCGGACAAGGTCTTTCTCAACCGGGCGCAGCCGCCGGCCAAGGCGGCGCTGCTCTTGTGCAATATGAACTCCGGCAAGCCCGGCGCCGCCAAGATGCCGGGTGGAGCCGACGGTTTCGCCTTCCTGGACAATCGAGGCCCGGACGACGAGGATTTTGTGCTGAAGATGCTCAAGCCGCTGCGGGAGGCGCGGATCTGGCGGCCAGCAGCCGGCCAGTCCGGCGCAACCAACGTGCAGTTCCACCGCGTCATCTGCACGGCCGGGCAGAACGGCGTGGACCTCGAGTTGCGGGCCGGGAAGTAGGCAAGGGCACTCAGGGGGAACCGGCCGGATTCGCTGCGCTCACCCCGGCCCCTCTTAGGGGGCCGCCGCGTGCGTACCCGCATTCTCAGGTCGCGCTGCGTGGAGAAGGGTATGGGGACATGATCCATACTGCGCCATCCGCGCTCGGCCCACGGGGAGAGCAGAAACGATGAGGGTCTGCATATCCGCTGCGGGTGCCGCTGGTCACATTGCTCCGGCGGCCCTGGTGGGAATTAACCTCGAAATCCTCGGTGACACCGTGGCTGGGCTCTCTCCAGAACGCCTGGCGAATCCGACCTTCCTGGGTCCGCCGCATCCGCTCACCCGCATCGCACCGCAATGGCAGCCCGGCATGGGCAACAACTACGCCGGAGTGCGCTTCGACCATCTGCCGGGCATGGGACTGAACGGCAGCGAGGCGCAACTCTTGCACAACTTCAGTGGCCGCAGCGGCTTCGGCTTGCTCCAGACCCGGCGCTGGATCCGAGCCGGCGAGCGACTGGAGGTAGTTCTCTGGGCGCGGGCCCAGCATCATCCCGCCAATGTGCGCGTGGGCCTGCGGCCCCGTCCGCTGCCCGCGCCGATCTACGCGCAAGCGGAGATTCCCATCCCTGCCGCCTACTGGCGAGAGTACCACACCGTTCTCACCGTCCCCGCAGACGACGATGAAGCCTGCTTCTTCTGTTTCCTCGACCAGGAGGGCCAGGTCTGGGTGGACCAGATTCGCCTGCGGGCAGTGGGAGCGGGCCCCATCCGCGAGGACCTGCTGGCCTGCATCCGCAGCCTCAACGTTCCTGTCCTTCGCTTCCCCGGCGGTTGCATTTCCACCGCCTATCACTGGCAGTACGGGACCGGCTCGGCTCATCTGCGCCTCACCCTACCCGACCCCGTGTTCAAGTGGACCATCGCCTACGAATTCGGCACCGACGAGTACCTGGCTCTGTGTCATGACCTGGGCATCACCCCGCTGATCACAGCCAATCTGAGCACCGGCACCCCCGAGGAGGCAGGCGAATGGGCCGCCTACTGCGCGGGCTGGTTCCGGGAGCGGGGCCTCGAGCTGCCGCTGATGTACTGGATGATGGGCAACGAGCACAACGGGGCCTGGGAACTCGGCAACATGTCGGGGGCGCAATATGCCCAGGCCCTCCGCGAGTTCGTGCCGCCGATCCGCCGGGCCTATCCGAACTCGCGTGTGCTGGCCATCGGCGTGGAGAGCGGGGAGGGCCTGCGCCCGGGTTCCCGAACCCCCTGGCGGGCAGAAGTCCTGGAGCAAGCGCCAGACCTGGTGGACGCGCTGGCCTTGCAGTGTTACACGATAAACCGCGACCCCGATCCGGTAGCCCGGCATCTGGCGGCTTTGCGCGGCGCGGACGAGGCGGCGCGCACGCTGCGGCAGGCCCTTGCCGACTGCCGGGCACAGGGCCTGGAGATGAAAGTGGCCATGACCGAGTGGAACCTTTGGCAGCAGGCGGCCCACTACGACGGCCAGGGCTTCCTGGAACCCTATGACGCCCAGCACGCCCTGTTTGCCGCGGCCATGCTCAACCACTTTGTCCGTCTTTCACCTGACCTGGAACTGGCTTGCTTCTATCACCTAGTCAATCCGATGGGGGTCTTCATCAGTCGGGGACCGGAGGTGGTGGAGACCTGCCTGGCTGAGGTCTTCCGCCTCTATCGGCAGGCGCTACCGGGTCAGGTGCTGCGGGTAGCGGTGAACGCTCCAGGACTTGCGGAAGGAATTTCGGCGGTGGACGCGGCATGCCTGCGGCGCGGCGAGAGCACCTTCCTGTTCCTGGCCAATCGCAGCCTGGACGAGCCGGCAGAAGTTGACCTGGAGGGCCTGCCAGAGTTCCGGGGTGGCACGACGTTGGTCGGCGAGGCCCCTGACGCCGCGCTGCTGACGGAGCCGGCGCGGGTGATGGGAAACAAGGTTCTGCTCCCGCCTCTATCCCTGACTCGACTGGACAGCACGTGATTTGATGCACATGTAACAGAGGGGAATCGCATTGCAGCGATGAGGGAACTCCGGCCGGACCTCGCCGGCAAACTGTGTGACCAAGTTGACTGGGCGCGGCCCGAACTGGCGGCGACCCCGTTTGCCGAGGCCTATCGCACCGGCGACTTTTCCGCCGCGGCGCTCGGACTCGTCAGGCACCTGCGCGAGCGGGAGCGGCCCCTGATGGGCTACTCGCCGCAGTATGTGGCGCAACTACGGGAGAAGGCCACCCCTGAGTTTTGCCAAGCGGCGAGGCAGCAGGTTGCAGAAGTGCTGAGAGGAGGCTTCATGGGCGCCGACTGGCCCGACGGCCGGGGGGCGTTGCTGGGCGCGCGGCCGGAGGTCTTGCAGACGGGCGCGACCGCAGAGGATTTCTCAACTTACGCGCGCTCTGTTGCTGAAGCCCGCGAGGAATGGCCGACGACCAAGATCCACAGCCTAGCCACCGCCTTGCGCTACTTGCAGGCGGTCTGGCCGCTGGGCGAGTGTTCGGATGAAGCGGTGCTGCCGATACTCGCCTTTATGGTGGCGCGCTTGCGGCAGGAGTGGGAATGGGCGCGCACTTGGGGCGAAATCATGTTGGGGCCCCAGGGGCACAACTGGTTCGCCTGCCAGTATGGGGCGACCTGGAAGGCCGGGCTGCTCTTCCCAGAGTTTCGGGGTTTCGCGCGCTTCCCAGCCTTCTTTCCCACCTACTTCGAGCGCGAGATACGGCTCCTGCTCTTTCCCGACGGTTTCACCCACGAGGCCTCGGTGGCCTATCACGCGGGTACCATGGACCTCTTCCTCGACTGCGTGCGCTTGGCCGAACTCAACGGGCTGTGCTTCAGTCGCGAGTTCTACGACCGCCTGCGCGCCGGATATGAGGTGGAATGGAAACTGATGTGCCCGGACGGGGGGCATCCCCCCTTCGGCGACTGCTGGGCGCGGGGGCCGTACTTCCTGAGCCGCGCCCGGTCAGTGGCGGCGCTGCTCCAGATACCGGAGGCCAAACACCTGGCAGAGGTACTCGACCCGGAGTGGCAGTCGCCGTTCGGACCGATGCTGATCGAGAATCTCCACTATCCCTCGGTCGGGGAAGACTTGCGCCGCGCCTACCAGGCGCTGCAGGCGCGTCCTCCCTCGACGCTGGACACCGCCCTACTCGATTCTGGCTACTTCGTCATGCGCGAGAACTGGACGGCTCAAGCCGACTACGCCGCCCTGGAGGCCAGCGCGAAAGGCAACGTGGTAACTAGCCACGGCCATGGGGCGGTCTTTGACCTGATTCTGTACGCCAAGGGCCGGCAGATCACCGTCGGCAACGCCAAAGGGCCCGACGGGGTGGATGACCCCGAACGCACCTGGCGGCACCAGACCATGTCCCACACCGTGGCCGTGGTGGACGGCGAGCACCATCTGCCGCTGCGCAGCATCTACCGCTTCGCCGGCGTGGTGCTGCCCACAGTGGATGAGTGGCTCTCCTGCCCTGAATTCGCCTACTTCAGCGGCGCGCACGAGGCGTATGAGCGCCTGCCTAAGAAGGTGGGATGCCGCCGCAAACTCTTTTACCTCCGGGGGCAGTACTGGATACTGATTGACCGTTTCACCACGGCGCAACCGGACGATGAACACACTTACCCGCAACGCTTCCAGATGGGTGTGCCCACGCGCATTCTGGAGGAGGGGCGTGTGATCACCGACGGGGAGGGCGGGAATCTGCTCTTCGTGCCACTGGCGGGCGCTCGAGGAGAGCCGGCGGTGGCACCATGCCCCTATCCCCTGCCCGGTGACTATGCCAATCCCGACCAACTGACCTTCACTCACACCCAGGCCGGGAACATGCTGTTTGTTACCGTGCTTGTTCCTTTCCTCGGCAAGCAGCCCCCGGCGGTCACGGCCCGCCTCCTGCCGGTGAGCGGCGATGAGCGAGTCCTGGATCCGTGGGAGGTCACCGGGCTGGAGATCGTCGTGGATGGCCGCCGGGATGTATACGTGGACACACACATGCACTGGAGCCTTCCCTGGGCCTGCGGTGGTTATGAGGGAAGCGAGCGGTTGTTCCATTCTCAAGTGCCGGTGGGCGAGGCCTGAGGTCTGGGACAGTATGTTGCGCCTGAAGACCCACTACTACCAGCAGTTCGACGCCGACTACGCGCGCGAGGTCCCCGCCGAAGGCTACGGCGGCTGGCAGACGACAGAGGTCGAGATCAGCCCCGAGCACACGGCGGTGGTGGTGATGCATGCCTGGGACCTGGGAACGCCGGAGCAGTTCCCGGGCCAGTTTCGGGCCTGCAACTGTGTGCCGCGTACCTACCGCGTCTGCCGCGAGGTCTTTCCGCCCCTACTGGCGGCGGTGCGGGCTTCGCCGATTCCGCTCTTGCACGTCGTGTCGGGTCGAGGCTATTATGAGCAGTACCCCGGCTGGGCGCGGACCGTGGCGCTGGCTGGCCCTGACCCGGAACCGCCACCAGAGATCCTGAAGGACCCAGTCTACGAACGGTTGCAGGAGTTCCGCCGGGACTACGTCTTTCCGGGGGCCCACAACCGGGCCGACTGCGAGGCGGCCTGGAAGCAGGTGCGCTTTCCTCAGGAGGCCGAGCCGCAGGGGGAAGAGGGGATTGCCCGCGACGGTCGGCAACTGTTGGCCCTGTGCCGCGAGGCCGGGGTGAACCACCTGATCTACGCCGGGTTCAACGTAGACTGGTGCCTGCTGATGTCCCCCGGCGGAATGGTGGATATGTCGCGCTACGGGCTGATCTGTTCTGTCTTTCGCGACGCGGTAACCGCCGTGGAGAACAAAGAAACCGCCCGGACTGAACTGGGCAAGCAGATTAGCCTATGGCAGGTCTCGGTAGGGTTTGGCTTTGTCTTTGACACGGAGGACTTCATCGCCGCCCTGGAGCGCCTGGCCTAACCCTAGCGTGCAGGACAGTGGCACCGGGTACGTGCTTGTTGCCATCTCAGACTCCACAGGAGGAGCCTCGACCCCATGGGAAGGACGCTCATCTGCATAGCCGCCATTCTGGCCGTGGTGACCGCCTCGGGCTGCTTCGCTGCCCCTAACCCGGCTGTGCTTTGTCTCAACTGGGTGCACGCGAAGTACGTAGCGAATCCGCTCAAGAACATGGGCATCGAGGTGGACGTGTGCCCACCCGCCCAACTCGCTGAGCGTCTGGCCACCGGGCAGTACAACGTGGCGGTGGTCAGCACCATGGACGACGCCACTCGCAAAGTAATAGACGACTTCCTGGCCCAGGGCGGGGGCGTCTTCGTGTTCAACCCGGAGAACTCGTACTCGTCCGCGGCCTGGGGCCCCACCAACGAATGGCTGTCCGCTCTGGGGGCCCGCCCCCGCTGGGAACTTCTGCAAGACACCGACCCCAACAACGTCGTCCGCGACATCATGGGCTGCCGATTGTCCTGGAGCACCCAGGTCTTCCCGCCGGTGAACGAGGGTGTGCGCGGCGTGCTTACCCTGATCTGGGGCAGCACGACCGGCCTAGAGCCGCCCATGTCGCTAGACTTCAGCCCGGAGTGGACGGTGGTCGTGCGTGGCGCGCCCTCCATGCAGGGCGCCCCCGAAACGCGGCATGATGTGCAGTTGCAGCCGTACATTCCTAAGGAACTGGCCCCACCCTCGCCGGCGCTGATGGGGATTCGCGAGGTGGGCAAGGGCCGCCTGGCCGTGGTGGGCATCCGACGGCATTGGCTCTTCACGCCTCCCCCCAACTGCCCCACCACCGAGGCGATGCTGACGGCCGGGGCGGGAGACAAGCCCAGCGACTGGCTCCGGGTCTTCGCCAACACCTTCCGCTGGCTGGCGGAGCCTTCCCTGGCCGCGGGCAAAGGCGGCGCCACGACCCCAGAGGCGGTGCTTAATCCCCCGGTCACGCCCTGGGAGATTGCGCCCGTGGTGGACTGGAGCAAACCCCGGCCGATGGAGAACCAGTTGCAGACCAAGGGACTGATCGGTGCCCGCACCGCGCTCTCCTCGGGCACCGGCACTGTCGCCGACTACGCCCGAGCCGCCCGTGCGGCGGGCCTGGACTTCATTGTCTTCTTAGAAGACAGCCTGAAGATGGACCAGGCCAAGTGGGACCAGCTGGTGGAACAGTGCAAGGCCGCCTCCGACGAGCGCTTCCTGGCCGTGCCCGGCCTCACTTACGAAGATGCCCAGGGCAATCACCACTACGTCTTTGCCGACCAGGTCAAGTTCCCCAAGCCTTCCATGCTTCTGCCCGACGGTCGCCTCGCCACCATCCAGCCCATGCGCAGCCACGCCTTCTTCGACTACGACAACGAATACCTCCAGCAAGAGGCCATCCGCGGCTTCTGGAATCACAAGAACAACTTCCTGCCGCCCGCCGACTACAAGCTCTACAACTCCTTCCCCGTTTACTCCTTCGAGGACGGCAAGCAGATTGACGACGCCCTGGAGGACTACCTGTACTTGCAGGGCATTGGAGGCTGCCAGAACGCGGTCGCCCTCGAATTCATGAACAGCCCGGACCAGGTCGCCAAGCGTGCGGCGGAGGGCTGGAAGGTGGTCGTGCACCGACCGCTCAAGGACCTAGACGGCAAGTGGTATCGGGGCGCCTGGTCGTTCAGCGGCAGCGGCTCGCAGTACCTCACCAACGGCCCCACCATCCTCGTCTGGGACTGCCCCAACCGCTTGGTGGGGAGCAACGGCGAGTGGTGGCGGCCGGATCAGTGGGAGTACCGCCTGCGGCTACGGGTGGCGTCCGACGTGGGCCTGAAGAGCGTGACTGTCCACGACGGGGACCGGGAGGTCTTCCGCCGCTGGACGCCCACCGGCGCGAAGCAGTTCGAGCAGGAACTCGTGCTGGCCAACTGCCAGCAGCGAGGCTGGACGCTGGTGGTGGAGGACCTGCAGGGCCGACGCGCCATCAGCATGTCCTTCTGGAACCGCAACCTGAACATGGAGGAGTTCTTCTGCAGCGACCGCTGCAACTTCCTGGGGAGCGCGCGTCTCCGTACCCGCCAGGGGGCACAGTACTGGACACCTATCGGCTTCCAGGCGAACATGGGAGTAACCCCCTCGAAGGGCCGGCTGGATCTGTCCCTGGCCCCGGCGGTGGGCCTGACCCCCAACTCACCCACGCTGCCGGTGGATGGCGCTCCCGCCGGCTTCCCGACCTACGTGCTGCACTTCGGCCCGCAGATCCCAGACGAACTGAGCCCTCTGTACGCCTACCCGCACACCTACCTGATCAGCCCGGAGATCGCCATCGGGCAGGCGGACGTGATCTGGGGCTACGATCCGGCCGAGAAGGGGGCGGAATTCACGCCCTTAGGGCACCGCTACGAACAGCCCCAGGAGGGGTGGGGCAACGCCTGGGGTGGCTGGCATCGTCTTATTCCGACTCGCAAGGTCACTGGCTGGCAGCGCACCTACGCCTGCAACTGGCTGACCGAGGGTTTCCGGCTGGGCTGGCACGAAACGAGCCTGACCCTGAAGGAGCCGGTCACCGTGCCGGACAAGGGTCTGTATGTCGTCACCATGAAAGGCGAACTCTGGCAGGGAACCACCAAGATAGGGACAAGCGAGACACCCTCGATTAGTGGTCCCTTGGCGCGGGGAACCTTTGCGACGCTGGAGGACCGCGGGGGCGCGGTGGTGCTCATCGGTACCGGCAATGATCTGGTCTACGAGTACGGTCGCGGCAATATAACCGTCTACTACAGGCCCAACAAGGCGGAACTGGCCAAAGGCGACACCATCTACTACACAGTGGCCTTCGCCGGCGCCTCCGGGGAGACTACTACGCAAGAGATGCTCGACTTTGCTGCCAAGTTCGGGATCAGTACTCCGGGAACGGTAGGCTATCAGGCCAGCGTAACGCGAGGGAAACTCCTCGACAACTACATGGTGCTGCGCCTGGGTAGCGAGAACGGTGCCGCCGAGGTGCGCATACCTCGGGTTACCCTGCCTGGCTTTCTGCCGGTGAGCGTGGAGGGACTCAACGACAACTGGTCGGTGATCTTACTGGACAAGGCTCGGCCTAAGCCCAACTTCCGCGCCCTGCCCATTCGGGACGGCCGGACCTTCGCCCAGATTGACACCTGCCTGTCTGACAGCGATCTGTTCATCGGCCACCCCCTCACGGCCAATCGCCCGGAGGTCAAACTGCTGGTGTCCTGGCAGGAGCCGGGGAAGTGGTTTGTTGAGGCGCACAATCCAACCGACCAGGCAATTCAGACTACTCTGAAGACCAATCCCGGTTGGACCGTCTTTGCCTTTCAAGAGACTATGACGCTCGCGCCGGGCAGCAGCCAGGTCTGGACGGTCACTGAAAGGTAGCAAGGAGAAACACCCCGCAAAGCGGCCCGGCCCCGAGGCGGGGGCCACAGGCAAGAGGCGCTAGGTCAGACGCTTCCGCGCAGAGATGGGAGCGTCTGTCTCCGTCTCCGGGAGCTCACCCGTGGCTGATGGCTAAGATGCGAGCCTAGAATACCCCGCGCTCCCGCCGTTCCTCCGCCGTTTCCGTGTCCTTGCTCATTCGCTTGGCGGCCCCTGCCGCCAGCGGTACGCCCAGGTTGGTGAGCAGACACATCAAGTACCGTCGGGGGCGTTCCGGCTCGTCGAAGTCGGGCAGTTGCCAGCGGAGATTGTCTATGACCAGGGTGCCTTTGCCCACCGGGTAGATGGTCACCGCTCCCCGCCGCGTGATTTGTGTGGCTTGGTCACCTTGCTTCAGTCTGATCACAGCGCTGGCCGGCTCCGGGTGCAACGGCGCAGCCGTCCAGGGCGGCACCTTGGCCTTGTCCACAATCCAGTACAGATAGTTATGAGTCATCCCGTTGGCCAGGGGATGAGTGTGGCGGAAGATGTCGAATTCCTCGGGTTCCGCTGCACCCGGCAGGACCTCTCCCGGAAGGTCAAACGCGTTTAGCACGCTCCGCGTCTGCGCCTCGCTCAGTTCGTGCAGATAGACCGTCCTGCCGGCTTCGAGTGCCGCGCCGATTTCCTCCAGTGCTTCTTCCAGGCTCTCGCCCAGGCAAGCGCCGTCAATCAGCGCCACCTCCGCCTGCAACGCCTCGGCCAGCGTGGCTGGCTGCCCCATGAATCCGACCTCGCGGAGACGCACCAGGCTCTCCTGGCCCAGGCAGGCCCCGACCGTCGCGGGCCGATGCTCCGGTCGGTAATCGGCTAGGGCCACCACAAGATTGGCCACCACCGGCGCCTCCAGAAGTTTCGGAAACAACTCCAGGGTACTAACCAGATACGAGCCGCACCCATGCCGCAACTCGAGCAGGGGGGTGGCTGTCAGGCCCGCGCGGTCGGTCCCCGCCACCAGTAGCGGGATCGCATTCCCCTCCTGCGGCGTCTCCAGACAGGAGCGGGCCACGTAGTAGTCCTCTCCCCACAGACAGAAGTCGTCGTCCGTGAAGCGGGCCATCACGGGATGATAGGGCGCGCGGCCCCAGGCGTAGGTGATTTCGAGCCTACGGCCGGGCGCATGCCCGGGATAAGCCTTGAGCGGTACCGGCAGGTCCCCCCACACAGGCTCAGCCTTGTCCAAGATCACCAGACCACCTTCGCGCACGAACCGCTCCACAATCCCGCGCACACGGCGCCAGTCGGCGGCGTGGACCTTCGCCTCCGCGAAGTTGAGCCAGAGGGCGCGGAAAGCGCTCAGATCGGTTCGCTCCTCCAACGTTGGGAGGAAGATGCCGCCTTGCAGCCCTCGCTCAGCGAAGAGCGCGGCCAGCCGGCCCTCCGGGTCGTAGATCGCACAGTCCGGGGGAAAGGTCCGCTCACGCGATTTCGGCCACACCCGCAAGGTCTTGGTCCACTCGTCCACGATCTCCTCTCCGCAGGTAAGCGTAGCCCGCAAGAGCAGGTCGAGGCGCTGCTCGGTCACTGGAGCCCGGAACCGACTGGTGAAGGCCAGATTCTCCGCCGGGCCGTAGACCTTGGGCGGCATGGTCTCTTGCCAGAGAACCTCTTCGTCGCAGGTAATCTCCAGTTTGAGCGCCAGTTCGCGGTTGTACCGGGTGTCGTTGTGAATTGAGAGTGGGAAAGACAATTCGTCGCCCGAGAACCACTGCGTCCGGTAGCCGTGATCCAGGACGGCCAGGGGACGAACCGCCCGGGTGTGCGCAGCCACGTCTGAGCGCTCCAGAACCGGCCCGACCTCGGTCCGGTTGCCGAGCACAAAGGCCCAGGCACAAAAGCCCGACACGTCCTGCCGTCGGTAGGCCTGCACCTCCATCGGCCACAATTTCGCGTTGACCCGCTCCGTGCCGTGGTCTTTGTCCTCAAAGGCGATGTCACCGACGATGCACGCCTGCGCGTCGGGGGTGGCTCCGAAGACACAGGTGAACTCCCCGATGAACAGAGGTTTGTCCTTGCGCCAGCTCCAAGCGGGCATCTTGTCCCGCGCCGGTCCGTACCAGGGGAAGAGGAAACTACCGTCCAGCCAGTACGCGGTGGGGGGATAGTCGGGAAAGGCCTGCCAAGACTTGGGGTAGTGCAGGTTGTACATGCGCAGCCGGCCGAGGAAGTCCATCGCCGAGGACATCTGAATGATGCGGCTGTCGTCTTCCGCCTCGGCTTCCTCAATGATGCGTAGGAAGCAGCGGGTCATCGCCGCCATCTTGGGGTTCTCTAGGTCGTAGCGCGTGATCGGGGACATCTCGTTGGACAGCGACCAGATCACGACCGAGGGGTTGTTGCGGTCCCGACGCACCAGTGCTTCCAGGAAGTG
>CALFVE010000021.1 GCA_937928475.1 uncultured bacterium
CTGGTGGAGGAGGGGTTGCCTCCGGCCAAGCCGCTGCCGCTCAAGTTCACCTATGATCTGCCGGAGGACAGCCAGGTCACCATCCAGTTGGTGGATCAGGATAGCATCGTTCGGCGGATTTTGGTCGCCCAGGGAGACCGCCGGGCGGGGAGGAACGTGGAACTATGGGACGGCCTCGACGGGCAGGGGCAACCGCTGCCCCCAGGTACCTATACCTGGCAAGGCATCTATCACGAACCCATCACCACCAAGTTCCTTTTCTCTCCCCATAACTCCGGTCAGCCGCCTTACGCTACCGACGACGGCACCGGCGGCTGGGGCGGCGACCACGGCACGCCGCAGGCGGTCTGCACCTTCACCGACGGGGTCATTCTCGGTTGGAACGCGGCCGAGGCTGGCTGGGGGATCATCCGCACTGACTTCAAGGGCAAAAAGCAATGGGGAACACGCGCGTACGGGGCCACCTACCTGGCCACCGACGGCAAGCGTATCTTCGCGGCAGGGGACGAGGGCTTCAGCGCCACCGCGGGCGTGCGGGTGCTGGACATTAACGACGCGCGGCCGTTGAACTTCGGCAACAGCCTCCCGCAACTCGCTCCCCCGCCGGGCGGCGAGGAGCGGCTGAACGCCGCCACCGGGATAGCCTATGCCGACGGCACCATCTACGTTTCTTACCGCGGGCGGAACCTGGTCGGGCTGTTCGATGCCCAAAGTGGCAACCTCAAGACAACCTGGTCGGTGCCCGCGCCAGGGCGTCTGGCCGTGCGCCCAGACAAGAGCCTGGCTGTGATCAGCGCCGGGCAGGTAGTGGCCGTCAAGGACGGACAGGTGACCGCCCTGATCAAGGATCACCTGGACAGCCCTCAAGGGATCGTCGTCGGCCCGGACGGCACCATCTACGTAGCCAATGCCGGGAAACTCCAGAATATCTCCGTCTTCGACGCACGCGGCACCTATCAACGCAGCATCGGCAAGGAGGGCGGACGCCCGGCGGTGGGGCTGTATGACCAAAACGGGCTGCTGGAGCCCGGCGAAATTGCGCTTGACCGCACCGGGCAACTGTGGGTCGCCGAGCGCCTTGACTACCCCAAGCGCATCAGTGTCTGGAACGCAGAGACCGGCGCTTTCGTGAACGAGTTCTTCGGTGGCTGTTCTTACTTCGGCTACGGCTGGATGGATCCTCGCCACCCAGATGAGGTCTACTGCCACAATGTGATCTGGAAAATAGATTGGGAGCGCAACACGTGCGCGCCGTATAGCACGATCTGGCGCCAAACCGGGCCGAATGTCATGATTCCTCCCGGCCCGGCCGGCTACAATGAGCATCCGCGTTTCTTCACTGCCCGCAATGGGCGGCAGTACTGCTACGGCGGCGTCGCTTTCTGCTCGATTCTGCTTATGCGCGAGGGGCCCATCTACAAGCCCCTGGCCGCCTTCATTACGCTGTCGCGCGGCTATGTCTTCTTCCCGGGTGTCCAGTTCGCTCTGATGGAAGACGAGACCAAGTACCCCAACGGCCAGTACTTCTGGCAGGACGCCAACGACGATCAGACACTTCAGGAGTCCGAAATCACTCGCCTGCCCGAGAACAGCTGTCTGGGCTTCGGCCCGGTGGACGAGGATCTGAACGTCTGGATGGGAGGCAAGATCATGCGCCCGATCCGGGTGGAGGCTGACGGGCGCCCGGTCTATGACCCCGCCAAACTAGAGGACACCGTGCTAGCCGGCACCGGCCACGAGGGACTGGCCTGCCTTGACCCGGACGACGGGGGTTTCTACACCCATGACTCCTGGCTTGCCAAGTGGTCAGCGGACGGCAAGTTGCTGTGGGCCTACCCGGGGATGACGCCGTGGCACGCCGCGCTCGCTTACCCGATTCAGGCCCCGGGGCGGCTGTGGGGCTTGACCAACAACTTGGGGATTGCCGGCGATTTCACCGGCTACTCCTGCTACTTCGGCACCTACCACTTGTTTACCCGTGACGGGATCTACGTGGGCATGCTGATGCGCGACGGGCGCGACGGCAAAGGGCTGGGGCCGGACATTACAGCCTCGGAGACGCTCACCGGGCAGATCGTGAAGCCGGAGGGCATGAACCGCTACTTCCTGATCGCCGGCGCTTCGGACGCACGGTTCACCGAAATCTTCGGCCTTGACACCATCAAGCGCCTCCCCGGCGGCACCTTCACCCTCACTGAGGCAGACGCCAAACTGGCAGCCGAGGCTCTGGCGCAGTACACGGCGCAACTGGCGCGGAGCAAGCGGCTGGCGATTGTACGGGGGTTGCCGGCGCTGCAGGTGGCGGAGGCGGCAGGCAAGGCTCTCGACGCGGGGCGCAGCTTCAGTGCGCGTCTAGCCTATGACGAAAAGAACTTGTACGTCGCCTACGAGGTGAACACCCCATACGAACTTGTGAACACCATCCCTGATCCGCACCTGGTGTTCAAGGGAGGCAACTGCCTGGATATCCAGATCGCCACCGACCCGGCTGCTGATCCGCAGCGGAAGACCCCGGCTCCGGGCGATGTGCGCCTGCTGGTGACACGACGGGATGGTCAGCCCTTTGTGGTGCTGTATCGGCCCAAGGTCCAGGGCTTCACAGGAGAGCCGATTGTGCTGACCTCGCCCACGGGGAAGGAATCTTTCGACCGGGTCGAGATGCCAGGGACGGCAACGCTGGACTACCGCAAGACGGCAGCGGGCTTCACGGCACTGGTGACTATCCCCCGGGAACTGATCGGGCTGGAACTGCAACCCGGGCGCGAGTTGCGTCTCGACCTCGGGTATCTCTACGGCAACGCGACCGGCAACCAGGTCTCCGCGCGCTCCTACTGGATGAACAACAGTTTCAGCGCCAATGTAACCAACGACGTGCCCAATGAGAGCCGCCTGGAGCCAGCGGAGTGGGGAACCGCGGTGGTGGAGTGAACAGCGGCGGAAAGACGAACACGCGAGCGGGCGGGCGACGCGGCCCGCCCGCTTGTGCTCTGCGCGCCTGACCCGGCTATTGGCCCGCTGCCGGCGCGACCTCGGCAGGGATGGTGAGGGGATTCAAGTCCAGGTCCGACCCCACCTTGCCGGGGGCACTGAGCCGCAACAGGTGCCCGTGACTGGTGCCCACCAGCCAGCCGCCGCCAGGGAGCGTGGCCAGCACGCTGCCCACGCCTTTGGCCAGAGCCAGGCGTTCCGCCGGCTTCCCCTCGGCGCTGTACCAGGCTACCGTGCCGTCCCAGCGGGCCACGGCAAGGCTCTGCCCATCCGGCGACCAGGCCAGATCACTGACTGACCCCTCTCCC
>CALFVE010000022.1 GCA_937928475.1 uncultured bacterium
TTCTCTCGCCTCTGCTGGGAGGCCTTGCAGCGCAAGTATGCCGGCTCTCCGCTGCGCGAGCGAGCCTGGCGGCAACTGGAGCACGAACTGGAGATCATCAATCGGCGCGGCCTCGCCGACTACTTCCTGATTGTCTGGGACCTGGTCCGCTTTGCCAAGTCCCGCGGCATCCGCCATAGTGGCCAGGGCTCCGCCGCTGATTCGATCGTCTGTTACCTCTTGGACATCACCCAGCCCGAGCCTCTTTCCAACGACCTGCTCTTCGAGCGCTTACTCAATCCTGAGCGCCGCGATTTGCCCGATATTGACCTGGACTTCGACGCCCGCCGCCGCGACGAAGTGGTGGCCTACGTTTATCGCAAGTACGGCCCCGAGCACGTGGCCGCGGTGGCTACCATCAACACCTTCCGGGCCCGCGCAGCGGTGCGGGAGATCGGCAAGGCCCTGGGCCTACGCGAGAGCCAGATCAGTCGCCTCGCCCGCAACTTCGGCTACGTGGACTTGCACCACCTGTCCGAGAGTCTGGAAGCCCTTCCCGAGGCGAGAAGCGTCGCCGGAGACCTCGCCTACGAACAGACGCTCCTGCGCCTCTGCGAACAAGTGGCTGGCTTTCCCCGACATATCGCCGTGCACGTCGGAGGGTTGATCATCTGCGAGAGCCCGCTGACCGATCTGGTGCCGCTGCAATTGGCCAACAAGGGGATCGTGGTCGCCCAGTACGACAAGGACGACGTGGAGGCCCTGGGCCTTTTGAAGATGGACCTGCTGGGGCTGCGGATTCACACCGCGATTGAGCATTGTTTGAAGCTGATAAGGCGGAGGGGTCACTCTGAAGAGGCACCGTCCTCTCCCCCGCCTACGGGGGAGAGTGCCGCCGCCGGCGGCGACGAGAGGGGGCCAGGGGGTGAGGCAAATCCGACTGGTGCAGTGGGAAGGTCGCGTCCCGCACAACCGCGGACCGGCGGGAAAGCCGGTCCTACTGACCTCGACCTGAGCGCCATTCCTCTCGACGATCCAGCAGTCTACGAACTCTTGCGCTCTACTCACACCATCGGCCTCTTTCAACTGGAAAGTCCCGGTCAGCGGAACCTGCAGGGACGTATCCTGGCCGGGCACTTTGAGGACATCATCGCCTCCATCTCGCTCTTCCGGCCCGGCCCGGTGCAGGCGGACATGATCACGCCCTTCATCGCTCGCCGCCGGGGTCGGGAGCCGGTAACTTATCTGCACCCAGATCTGAAGCCCATCCTGGAGCGCACCTACGGAGTGATCATCTATCAGGAGCAGGTCATGCGAGTAGCCGCTGAGATGGGGGGCTTTAGCCTGGGGGAGGCCGATCGCCTGCGCAAGGCCATGAATTTTGACTCTCCGGTGGAGGAGATGGCCCGACTCCGCGAGACCTTCATGGCCGGCGCCCGCCGGCGGGGACTCGCGCCGTCGGTCGCCGAGCAAATCTTCCAGCAGATCGCGGCGTTTGCTGCCTTCGGCTTCAACAAGGCTCACGCCGCCAGTTTCGCGCGCATTTCCTACGAAACGGCCTACCTCAAAGCGCACTACCCCGCCGAATACATCGCCGGCCTGCTGACGGCCCAGCCCATGGGTTTTTACCCGCCCCGAACTCTGGCCGAGGAGGCCAAGCGCCTGGGGATTGCCCTCCTGCCGCCGTGCGTCAATCGGAGTGAGGCGGATTATACGGTGGAGAATGGGAACAGGATCTCCCCATACTCTCCGCCGCTGGCAGGGGAGAAAACCGGCCTGCACACAACGCGGGTCGAGAGAGGGGGTTCTATGCAGGGCTCAGAACCTGCCGCCCGGCCCCCTCTCGCTGCCGCTGACGGCGGCACTCTTTCCCGCAACGCGGGGAAAAGCAGGGAGCCGCTCGCCTTCTTCTCCCCCCTCCCTTTAGGGAGGGGGGTCGGGGGGGTAGGTATCCGCTGCGGCCTGCGCTTCTTGCGGGGCATGACCGGCCCGGCGCTGGAGAGCATCCTGCAAGCCCGCGCCCAAGGTGGCCCTTTCCGCTCCCTGCGCGACTTTCTGGCTCGCACCAGCGTCCCTTATCCGGTGGTCGAAAACCTCATCCTGGCCCGCGCCTTTGAGTTCACCGGCCAGTCTATTCCGCAACTGCTGGGTCTGCTGGCCGCCTTGCAGGGGCGCTCCGGGGAGCGCAATCCCTCGCTGCTGTGGGAAGAAGAAGCGCGGATCGAGGCCGCCGCTCGCGTGAACCTGGGCGAGGAAATTACTCCTTACCAACGCCTACAACTGGATATGCATCTGTTGGGCCTAAGCACAGGGCTGAACCCCTTCGCACCCTGGGTGGAGTTGACCCAGCGGCAAGGAGTCATCCCTAATGGCCGCCTGTTGGAATACCCGCACGGCGCGCGAGTACGGGTGGCGGGGATCGTGGTCGCTCGCGCCCGCCCGCCGGTGCGCAGCGGCCGGACCACCCTCTTTCTGTGTCTGGAGGATCACACCGGCCTGGTGGACATTACCGTTTTCCAGGAGGCATATCAGAGATACGGCGAGTTTCTTTACACCGCGCCGGTGCTGATGGCGGAAGGGGAATTGACCCGTCGAGGAGAGCGCGATGTGGCAGTAACTGTCAAGCGCCTGACATCGCTCCCCCCGCCGGGGCCGCAACTGGCGGCGGGGAACCACGCGGCGCTCCTGCCAGAGACCGACCTGGCTCAGGTCTACGCGCAGACGGGGCCGGGGAGTTACGGGGCCTGACCTGCGCGCTGCAATGCCTCAGCCGCCGCCCCCTCTTCGTGGGGGAGAATAGAGGCCAAAGTTGCGAGCGCCGCGGATGGAGTTTCCCTCTCATTCGGTCGCTACCCATTCTATGAAAAACTGATTGCCCTGCCCCCCATCAAGGAATACATGGAGCAAGTGCAGGTGCGGTGAGCACTCGCGCACTCGGCGCCAGTGCGCAGGAAGGTGCGGGGTTTCCCCCCGCAGTGCAGGGCCATCCCCATCAACTTATGCCCGTGGCGCAATATGCCGATCTGGGCACGACACTAGGGCAGGTGCGAACTGCAGCGAGCAGTGGAGTGGCC